>JANYBI010000683.1 GCA_025360875.1 Lentisphaerota bacterium | reverse complement strand
CTGAACATTTCGAGACGATGGAAGCGCTGTCCAAGCGTTCCGACCAGACAACCCAGGGCAACATCTACCGCTTTGAGATCATCCAGGACAATTTCGATCTCGCCGGTGTCGCATCCACCACCATCAAGAAACATCTGCAGGACCGGGGAATCGTACCGGAGATTGTCCGCCGCATAGCAATTATCTGCTATGAGGCTGAAATGAACGTCATCATACATTCCCTCGGCGGCTACATGGAAGTGCATATCCATGAAGACAGGGTCAGGATACTGGTTGTTGACGAAGGTCCAGGGATCCCTGACATCGAAAAGGCGATGGAACCCGGATTTACGACTGCAAATGAAAAAATACGCTCGCTGGGTTTTGGCGCCGGTCTCGGTCTTCCGAACATGAAAAACTGCGCCGACAAGTTTTCGCTGCGCTCCTCCATGGAGACAGGAACCGAGCTGGAGGCGATTGTCTTCACCGTTCCGCAAGTCAGTGCAACCGAAAAGAAAAAAGACTGAAAAACCGGAGCTCTTGCCGCTTGCATAAACCACTTTAGGAATGATTTTATATCCATATGAAAACCAGAAAAAGCCCGTTCCTGATAAATCTTGAATATTTCTTCTTTTTGTTGGCGATGAAGACCGCCAATACCATTCCTTTGAAGCTCAGCTACAAGATAGCAGAGCTGGCAGGACGCATCTTCTTCATCTTCGATGTCAGACACAGGAACAGGGTCGTACAGCACCTCATGCACGCCGGTGTCACAAAGGACAGGAAAGAGGCCGTTGGGATAGGCAGGAAAAACTTCATCCATTTTGCAAAAGTCATCGTGGAGATATTCGCATGCCGCAAACTTATGACACCTGAAAACCTCCCGAACATCCTAAACATAACAGGATCGGAGAAGTCAAAGGAACTTTTCTTCAATCCTGGAAAATCAAAACCGGTGATAATAATCTGTGCCCATTTCGGAAACTGGGAGATGGCTGGGCAGGGATATACAATAAGTTCAGGGATTCCGCTTATGAGCGTCATGCGTCCTTTCGACAATCCCAAGATAGGCGACTTTATAACAAGCCGGCGCACAGGGCATATGCATGAGGTATGCGACAAGAAAGGTGCTGTAAGACCCCTGCTCGTGGCCTTGAAAAAAGGCTACTCGATAGCCATCCTCGCCGACCAGCACGCCAGCGAAAAGGAAGGCGTGGTAATAAATTTCTTCGGGCATCCCGCCCGGACTCATTCCTCCCCCGCCCTGCTCCATCTTAAAACCGGAGTACCGATAATGACCCTGATGCCAAGGCGGATAAGCGATGATTTCAAATTTGAGTTCATCATATCCGATCCTATAACGCTCACTCCTTCTGAAAACAAGGAGGAGGACGTCAGGAAGCTCGTGCAGATGTATACGTCTGAGGTGGAAAAAGTATTCGCCAGATATCCTGAGCAATGGATGTGGGCCCACCGCAGATGGCTGGACATAAACAGGGCCTGATGAGGTTTTAGATTTTAAATTTTCGATTGTCGGCTTAATCATGGAATTTGGCACGAGGAACCTTCTTCTCATGTCTCATCAAGAATGATTCAGCCATGTGGTTATCCCAGTCGTTTATGTCGGCGATCAGTAAGGGCACAGGGCGCAGCCGGCCTCACTGGGGCGTCGCCAGGAAAAAGGCGTCATTCATCCCGGCCTCTGCCACGGCGGTGGGGGCGCAGACACTGACAGGCAAATCCCGGAAAAACGTCACTTCTTATCAGGACTTCGGGGCTGCTGAACTCGCTGGACACCTACACAGGCTAAACATCTATTGTGCAGGATCCTGGTTGGTCGGGCTGTTGTAGCTGTAGTTGCCATCCATCCACGGGCAAACGGCATCCGCGCTGCTGGCAAGCGCACTGCCGGTGCGAGAACGGCTTTCAACATGTCCGTCGGTGAAGGCGCAATTTCGCTCGTAAGCGGAGAACATTGTACAGCCGCTTGACGGAGTCCACCAGGCTATCCCGGGATTGAGACCATGCGGCTCGCGCATAATCCAGCCCTGCGTGCCCCATGGCGCTATCATCATCGTAGGACAGATGAACAATGTGCGCACGCCGCCTGTCGCGAGCTTCACGTTCACGTCGCGGATCAGGCTCTGCTGCTGCGGCTGGTAGCCAGATCCCGCAGGCCAGGAAGTCTGGGTAATATCCCATACCGAGTAACCGCCTGAGGAAAGCGGACCACCGTAGTAGAAGTGTCCATCCTGGCCGGGCTCGGTATCGCCTGCATGCCAGACTTCCCATCCGTAGTTGCTGCCATAATTGCCGGTGCAGCTCATCACGTCATTGGTGGAATATCTCCCGTTCGCAAGCAAAGTCTTCCAGAAGTGGCCCTGACCATAGGCCGTCAACCAGTCCGGAGGCAGGCTCTTGTCGCAAGCAGCAGGATATTCCGCGTAGTCCGAAGAATAGGCGAGGGCCGCTGCGGTTGTCTGCCTTAGGTTCGAGACGCAGTCGATGCGGCGAGACCTTTCCTTCGCCGCCTTCAGCGCCGGCAGGAGGAGCCAGGCGATGATCGAGAGCACTGTTATCACTATGATCAGCTCAATGGCCGTGAACGGCCTGCGGATTCCGGATCTGCACTTATTCATTTTGCACCTCGTATTTTAATTTTAAGTTCATGCATGCATGTCATTCATGAACTCCGCTTTCTGCACGTAAAACATCAATGTTTTCGCAGTTTCCCATTCCACGTCAGTCACTTCCTCAGCATGGCACCAATGCCGTTAACTTAAGTGCATCATCTTAATAATAATGATGTTAGACTGTTTTATCTTTTACGCATGGAATGCGTAATGTAATAAAGCCTATGGTTTCAACCATAGGTAACGGATTTGAAAAATATATCCACCCTGTAGGGGTGGGGTAAATTTCCTTCGTCCCTACAGGACGAACTACCTTTTTATACGAGACCTGTGGCTGAAGCCACAGGCTATATTATCCAATCCCTTCAGGATTCATCGGAGAGTATAACAAACAAGGCATTAACGGGTTACGTCTTAAGTTAACGGCATTGGCATGGCACCGTTCATTAAGAATCCTATTAGTCTCGAAAACCAAGCTAAATGCTTACGAATTTAGCAACTTTTCGGCGTTGATGTGGAAGATAAGCTCCTTCTGGAAATCCTCCAGAGGCAGATTCCTTATTGATTCAACTTCCTTCTTCTGATTGCGCCACGGGCTGTCTGTCCCGAAAAGGACCTTGTCGGCTCCGTGCCTCCTGATCAGTTCTGCGAACTTCGCATCTTCCATGAATCCAAGGGTGAAAGACGTCTCAAGGAATATGTCAAGGCCTATCAGATCCTTCTCAACCTCGTCCCACTGTGTCCATGAGCCGAAATGCGCCAGTATCATTTTCAGCTCCGGGAATCTCCTGTGGAGTTCTGCGAATTTCGCAGGATTTGACCTGAACGGCATTTTGAAGGCGACATCGGCGCCGGCATGGAAGATTATGAATATCGAATACCTGATGCAGGCCTCCCAGATCGGATCAAGGGATCTGTCGTCAGGGGAGAATTCCTGGTATTCAGGATGCATTTTTATGCCACGGAGTCCATTTTTCCCCACGAATGAGATTATGGTCTCGGGATGTTTGGAAAGGGGATGTATTGATCCAATGGAAAATACCGGGGCGCTGTTGTTCTTGACGGCCCATCTATTTATGCTGTCGACCTGTTCCGGTGATGTTGCGACAGGAAGATTCACCGCAATATCTATCCCGGCGGCGGACATGCTCTTTTCCAGTCCTGAGCGTGTCCCGTCAGTAAAAGCCTTTATTGCACCCTTCTGCTCGAGGGAAATTATCGCATCGCGTGCTATCTTATCAGGGAAATAATGGGTATGGAAATCTATTATGGGCATTTTTGATTTTCTATTTTCGATTAGACATAAACAGGGATAACCAGTAGCCAGCAAGTGATAAGTTTTCAAACAGATATGGGAAAATCATGAAAAAACTCTTCAAAATTCTTCTGTGGCTGGCCGCCATATTCTTCGTTATGTTTCTGATCCTTGTTGGATTGCTGTGCTGGTTATTCGCTTCCATCCTGGACAAGAAGCCTTTCGACGTGCCATTCCGGGTTCCTGACATGCAGGCTTCCTCCAGCGCCATGAAGAAATTGAATATAGCGGACAAGATAAACGCGATGATGCTCGATGGCACTGTCGGTACAGGGGACAAGATGGAAACCATTGTGCTCGACGAAAAGGAAGTGAACGCCATTCTGGTTTATGGAATGACGATGGACATGGCCGCGAAACAGGACTTGGATCGGGATTTGAAAGACATAATGTTCAATGACGGTGCTTTCACAATAATGGTTTCCAAAAAAATATGGATCAGCAATCCGTTCGGGCAATATCTGAATATCAGGGTGGTTTTCGTGCCCGGAATCCAGAACCGCCACTTCTATGTTGTTCCCAGAAGCATGACTGTAGGTTCCCTGGGATTGCCCGAATCGCTGGTGCAGGGCAGGATTTCAAACGAACTTTCAATGGTCGAACAGACGGAGACCGGTCTTGCTGTCCTCGGAATAATTTCGGAGCTGAAGCTGGAAAAGGGCAGGCTGACCATAACCTATAGCCCTAAAAAACTCGTCTCATATATCAATGAGAACAGCATGGGCGCCGGTGGGCTTCTTGGCGGCGGACTCGGTGGAATGAGCCTGCCCCAGGAGGAATGAACTGCCTATTCCGGAATCTGCTGCGCGTCATCTGCCATCAGCCTGCCCATTGCCATGAACTGCTTCACTGTCAGTTCCTCTGCGCGGGCATTCATGCTGATCGCCATGGATGCATAAGCTTTCTCCGTCTTTTCCCTGTCGAAGACGGTTACGATCTGCTTGAACATCTTCTTGCGGCGCTGCGAGAATGCGGTGCGGACCAGCTTGTGAAGGATCTTCCTGTCGCTGAGACTGGGATAATCCTTCCTCCTCGTGAATTTGACGATCGCGGAATCCACTTCAGGGGCGGGGAAGAAAACCTGAGGTGCAACGCCTCTGAGATATTCCACCGTGTAGACGGACTGGACAAAAACTGACAGGGAACCGTAGTTTTTCGTGCCGGGCCCTGATGCGAGGCGCATTCCTGTCTCTTTCTGCAGCATGAAGAGCATTTCCGAAGGCGGGGTTTCAAGATCGGTCATGCGGGCTATGAAAGGACTTGTTATGGAGTAGGGGAGGTTTGCGACAATGCGGAATTCGGATGGCATGAATTCCATAATGTCCAGCCTGCAGGCATCGCCGCAGACAAGGGTGAAGTTAGGACTGGAAATGTTTTTTCCGAGATATTCGGCGAGGCGCTTGTCGATTTCTATCGCTGTTACTTTTGCACCGGCTTCCAGGAGTTTGCGGGTCAGTGAACCGAGACCAGGCCCTATCTCAAGAATAATCTCTCCCGGGACGGGAGCGGCCTTCCTGCAGATGAAATCGAGGAGGTTGTCGTCGATCATGAAGTTCTGCCCGAAATGTTTTCCAGGCGTCACGCCCAGTTCAGCGAGGATTGGAAGAAGTTCTTTTTTATTCATGTTATAAAAAATCGTCCGATTTTTTATCTGTGCGCGCCACATGTCCCGCCGGAACAGCAGGATTTTTTTGCGGAAGGGCATGACTCGACCATTCCGCATGGGGAACCTGATGAATCAGCGGAAACTGAGGCTGAGAAGACAGAAAGCATCTTCTCGACTTTGGAGCTTGAACATTTAGGGCATCCGACCTTTTCAGACGAATTTCTTACCAGCATTTCAAACTCGTTTCCGCATTTGGCGCATCTGTATTCGTAAATTGGCATTTAAATATCTCCAGAGATGTAATTTCATGTAATCTTGATGGAATTTATCATGATTATTCCGAACACCATGACAAAAAGGGCTACCGTCTCAATGATTCCAAGGACCATCAGATCATTGGTGAAACCTTTTTCTGTCTCGGCGAAGGCATCGCATGAGCCGGCCGCCGCTATTCCCTGGAACCAGGCGGATACCCCCATTGCGGCTCCGCCTATGATTCCAACAGCCAGGAAAGTAGGCCAGAATATTGCCGCCCCTTCCTGGATTTTGGTGTTTATGATAATCATCAGGATCAGGCCATAAATGGTCTGGGAAAGAGGAGCACCTGAAAAAACAGCCAGCTGGAAAGGAGCCGGCTTGTTATAAGCATAGCACTTCTTCCATGCGCCTACGGCTGAAGTGCCGGCAGTTCCGGCCCCCAAGGCCGAACCTATGGCGGAAAAGGCGACAGCGCAGAACGCCCCCGCTTTTCCAAGTGCAACCATTGACTCCTGATCCATGACTGGTTTCCCTGCCAATTATTTAATTCGAAGGTCTGTTATACAGGCAACGTATTATTTTGCAACTGCTTCAACCGCTGCAGCAACTCCGGGAATCTTCACGGTGTTGAGGAGGATGATTGCGAAAACCATTATGAACAGGGCGATAGTTTCCATGATACCGAGGATCATGAGGTTGTTGGTGAAACCCTTGTTGGTTTCTGCGAACGCGTCGCAGCACTTTGCCGATGCAATTCCCATGAACCAGGCGGAAAATCCAAGTCCGATTCCAGTCAGGACTCCAAGAGCAAGACATATATGCCAGTTCTGGAATCCGCCGGCCATCTGGATTTTATTGTTAATCAGAATCATCATGATGAGCGCATAAATTACCTGTGAAAGGGGCGCTCCGGCGAAGATTGCCAGCTGGAACGGTGCGGGTTTTTCCTGGGAATAGCATTTCTTCCAGGCTCCAACCGCCGCGACTCCGGCGACTCCGGTTCCCAAAGTTGAGCCGACTGCTGCCAGAAACACAGACATGAAAGCTCCTGCCTGTCCGATTTCAATCATCGTTTGAGGTGTTGATGGTGACATTTTCAATTTCTCCTATGTTAGTTTTTTTAAATGGTTTATAAAGGAAACCGGACCAGCGAAGCCCGATGTGCCCTGAAAATTCAAGAGTGTTCAGCCTTATGCCGTGCACTAGGACTGCGAGTGCGCCCAGAAGGATGTTTATGCCGTGCCCGATGAATATGATGAAGATTCCCAGCACGATATCGACGCTCGGTACGCCGAGGAGCCCGTCATGCGCTATCTTGTTGAAGTTTTCTCCGACATACAGCCCTGCGAGTCCGACTGCAAAGAGACGTATATATGAGAGGAGGTCCGTAAAGCTTCCGACGAGCGCGAACGGGAATTCGCATACTTCGCCGATCTCATGCCAGTGCAATCCGATCAGTATCAGGACGAAACCGGCAGCATAGAGGTAAATCGCGAAAGATGGGAATTCCCTGCCCGCTACGAGGGAACTTGCCAGGAAGAAGTTGCCCCAGATGAATGACACCCAGCCTAACTGGCCGAGTATTGTGGTTATTTTTTTCCGTTTGATGGTGGCGATCCACAAATGCGCTATGGAAAGATGTATTGCAGCGATGAAGAAGCACACATACCTGACATTCTCCTGGTTCTTGAACCATTCGAACCCTCTGAGGAAACGGGGGAGAGTGTGGGATTCTATTCCGAAGAAGGAGCCGATAAGCATTCCCCATATCAGGCAGGAGGAGCCGAGGAACAGGAACAGGTTGGTCGTGAGCCTGGCCTTTTCACCCTTGAGCACGAATTTCGCGATTAAGGTCGCGATTATCATCAGCATCGCATAGCCTGCGTCTCCGACCAGGATTCCGAAGAAGAGGGAAAAGAATATCAGGAAGCATATGCTGATGTCGATCTCATGGTAGCTCGGAGAAATGCCGATGAAATCAAATATGGGCTTGGACATCTGGAAGATCTTCGGGACTTTCAGGAGAGTAGGAGTCTTGTCGTCAACCGCGGGATCTGAAAGCAGAAGCCCCCAGCCATGCTTTTTCGCGGCGGCCCGCAGGTTCTCAACATGGTCGACCGGGACATATCCGTTCAGGTAGGAAATCTCGCCTGTCGTACTCATGCCGTCATGGTTTGAAATGAATTCGAGGGTTTCCTGCACTGACACGAGATGCCTGTTGAACTTTTCCATTTCACAGCTCAGGGATTTCAATGTGTCCTTATTGTATTGAAGGGCGGTATTTGTCTCGTCTATCTCATTTTCAGTTGCCCGGAGGCTCCTTTCCATTGGTACATTTGTGACAGGAATGGAGGACGTATCAAGTTCATGGCCTGAAATCACGGCAAAGTAGAATTTGCCTTTTTCCTGGTGGACTATCTTATATGATACGTCTGAAGGAAGGAGGTGCAGCGTGTTTTTGTTTCCTGCACAGAGATACACGAATATGTTGTTTTCCATGAGTTCGGCGATCAGATCGGCGGAAAATTCGCCCCAGTTCAGGATCTTCTCCCTGTCTTTTGACAGGCTGTCGAGCTTTTTCCCCATGGCGATTTCATTCTCAATGCAGGCATTCGCCTTTTTGACAAGTTCTGTTCCGGTCAATGATGCCAAGGCAGGATCAGGATTGCCCTTCTGAAGAGTGAGGATATTTATGGCCTTCTTGGTTTTCAGCAGTTCCTGTTCGGATACGGCGTAATCGGGGGACGAGGTCTTTTCCCCAAGTTCGACATGCAGGGCGCCAAGATTTCTGAGTTCCTCCAGGGCGTTGATCTTTTCCGAGGAAAGGCAGATTACGGAGACTTTTTTCATTTGCACTATCATGCCGCGGTCTCCTGCATTTTTCTTTTTGCGATCTTGGAACGTCCTACGGCGGCGGTCTGCTGGTCACCCATGTAGATCTGTATGACCCTGATATTCTCCTTGCATTCGGGGATCTTGACTTTTTCGAACAAGTTGACTCTCTGGGTCGTTACCCTCAGCTCGTTTCCGATGAGTTCATGCTGTTTCCTGATGATGAGCCCCTCGGCCTTCATGCTGAAAAGCTTCTTGATCGCATCTATGGCGCTGTCGATCCAGAGAGGTTCGGTGAAAAGATCGTATTCGGCGACGGCGAAACGGACGGACTTGAATACAGGCACTTCAACGCCGGCAATGTTCTGAGTCTCTGTGATTATATGTTCCGGCTTGATGAACGAGCTCAGTTTTTCGATGATTTTGTTCTCGTCGAACAGGAATACCCATGAGGAAATCTCCTCATGGTATGCCTTCTCCCTCTCTTCGATCTCGTCGAGTTTCTGCTGGCATTTGCGCATTTCCATCTGGAGCTGGATCTTCTTCAGCTGCAGCGTAGGCAGATAGCGGGAGAACTGCTTCAGGGCGTCCCTCTGCGATTTCAATTCGCTTTTTGTAAGTTTTATCTTTGCCATGATTATTTAAATTCCAAATCTCAAAATCCAAAACTCAAACAAGCTCCAAATTTCAAACTTTTAAATTTCAGGATTCAAAAACTTCAATCGCATGAATGTCCAATATCCAACGAAATGTCTTCCGGATTTTTCCCAGCCTTAAACTTCATCATTGGACATTCCTTGTTCATTATTGGATATTCGTATTACTCTTTTACAGGCCAGAATTCCTTGATAATGTCCGATTTAATACCGGTTTCCGATTTGTCAAAACATTCAGCCAGTGTTTTCCAGCCAAGATCGAGCCCTTCCTCAAGTGGGATATTCACCGACAGGTCCATCATCCGTTTCTCGAAAAGTGTTCCATATTTCAGAAGCTTCTCGTCCCAGGAGCTCATCTTGAACCCCATGGACTGCTTTTCACGTGTTTCGCGGAAATCGGCATAAAGGCGGATCATCGTGTCCATGATGACCCGATGATCCTTCCTGGTCTTGTCGTTCACAAGCTGCTTGAGACGGCTCAGTGAACCGAACGGTTCGATCCTTCCCCTGCGGAGATAGAACTGCCCTTCCGTTATGTATCCGGTATTGTCGGGGATGGGATGCGTAACGTCATCGCCGGGCATTGTAGTCACAGCGAGAATGGTGATTGAGCCGGCACCTTCGAAGTCAACCGCCTTCTCATAACGGGAAGCGAGCTGACTGTAAAGATCTCCGGGGTAACCCCGGTTTGAAGGGATCTGCTCCATGGTGATGGCGATTTCCTTCATGGCGTCGGCAAAGTTTGTCATGTCGGAAAGCAGTACCAGAACCCTCTTGTGGTTCAGTGCATAGCTTTCAGCCACTGCAAGCGCCATGTCCGGTACAAGCAGGCATTCGACGACTGGATCCGAGGCGGTGTGCACGAACATTATCGAACGGGAGAGGGAGCCCTGTTCATCAAGAGTGTTCCTGAAGAAAAGATAATCGTCGTTCTTCAATCCCATTCCTCCGAGGATGATCACATCGACTTCGGCCTGCATCGCGATTCTCGCAAGAAGCTTGTTGTATGGTTCGCCGGCGACCGAGAAGATCGGAAGCTTCTGGGATTCGACGAGCGAGTTGAATATGTCGATCATCGGAATGCCAGTACGGATCATCCTGCGCGGAATGATTCGCTTGGCGGGATTCACTGAGGGTCCGCCAATCTCGATAAGCTTGTCCTTGATGGAAGGACGCCCGTCCTTCGGATCTCCAGCGCCGGTGAATACGCGGCCGAGAAGATCCTCGGAGGATGAGACCTGCATGGGCTTGCCGAGGAAACGCACTTCATCGCCGGTTGAAACACCGCGGCTTCCCGCGAAAACCTGCAGGAACACCTTCTGTTCCTGCAGCCTGATGACCTGTGCGAGGGATGTGCCTCTCCTGCTTGTCACCTCGGCGAGTTCGCCGTAGATGATATTGTCGGCTTCCACCGTGATCACATTTCCGGCGATCTGTATTATCTTGTGATATACTTTACGCATGTTTGCTACGCTCCTTCACTTTGCTGTCGATTGAACCTTCTATTTCCTTGAAGCCGTTCGAGCCCCAGGCCGTGTAGTTCCAGTCAATGAACATCTGCCTCAGTTCATTGAAGAGATGGCGGGCCTCGTCCTTATGGTTGAACGGGAATTTGCTTTTAAGCACGAGTATGACCTTGTCGAACACATGTTTCTGCCTTTCCTCGCTCGTAGCTCCGTCCACCTTGTCGAATGTGTTCTGCTGCAGATAGACCGCGTCGAGGAATTCACTCTTCATGTAGATCTGGAAGTCGTCGATATGCGTTCCTTCCTCGCCGATGACCTTCATCATCTGGTTGACTTCATTCCCCCTCCTGAG
>JANYBI010000679.1 GCA_025360875.1 Lentisphaerota bacterium | reverse complement strand
CGATTCCGACCCCGAGCATAGATATATAAAAAGGCCCCTTGTTAAAGACACACTCATTTTTCTTACTGGGTTGCTTTATCCTGTATCTTCAATTCATCCTGTCCCATCCTGTTATCCTGTCAAAACATCTACTGATATCTTCCGTATTCCTCGACTGCCCTGCAGAAAACCTCATAATTCTCCTTTGGCCAGGGCATTCCCTGGTCGGCATTGCAGAAATATCCACCGTTAGAACCCATTGTCAATATTGTTTTCCTCACCGCCTCCCTGATCTGTTCCGGAGGCCCCTCCGAAATCAGCTTCGAGGAGATTCCTCCCTGCAGCGCAATTTTCCCAAATGTGTGTTTCCTTAACTTTTCCAGGTTGTTTGCTGTCGCCTGGACAGGATTCAGGATGTCCACGCCTATCTCCATGAATATGTCGAGAAGCGGTTCGACATGTCCGCAGGAATGGAAGTTTATTATGACTCCGTGTTTCTTGTAGAAACTGAAGAGCCTGTGATATTCCGGCACCAGGAACTCCCGTATGAGCTCGGGAGAGATCAGCGGCGCGTTCTGGGTCCCGAGATCATCGCTGCAGGAAATCATTTCGACACCGACCGCAATATAATGTTTAGCGACCGCGAGCTGGAAATCCATTATCCTGTGCAGGATCTCGCGTGCCGCCTCCGGCTCTGCAATGAAGTTGCACATCATGTTCTCCATGCCGCACAGCATATATGATTTTTCCCATAGGACATCTCGGTGGGAACCGGCAAGGAATGTCTCGTCCCTGTTCCATCCCTTTGCATTCTCATAGATCTGTCCGCAATATTTTTCCGGATCCGGCCACGGATATGATTTGAGCGATGAAAGGTCTTCAAGCGGATTCCCGCGCGGAAATCCCATCACGCCTTCATGATCCTTGTGCCATTCGGTGCCCCAGATATCGGTCCACCTGCTCCCAAGCGGCCTGTCATGGCTGATGCCGTCAACCGGACTTTCATGTCCTGCCCCGAAATACGAGACCCCGTGCGACGGAGGGTCCCTGAGTGTCCTTTCAGGATTTCCAAACCTTATGATCTCCATCGCATTCTGCTTGTCATTCATATGTCCTCCATCCTTTTTATTCTGAAAAAACAGCTTGCTTTGATTTTGATAGCGGCTATAATAATTGGCGTATCAACTAAATTCATCGCGAATTTAATCATATTATATGCGTATTCGCTCAAAATCTGAACTTCCGCTGATATTCCAGCCATTCGAACTGCCCGGGAACTTCCCATGCACGCTCCTCGGGAAACATCTTCAGCTTGATGATCCGATAAGACATCTCCACGTACACTCATGCCTCGAGCTTGGATATTGCTATGAAGGTGCCGGAGTATTCATGATCGGACAGAAGATCCTCCCATTCAGAGGAGGCGATGTCTCCGTGATAAATAACCGCGAACCCCATCTGGCGCGCAGCGCCGAAGGGACTACAAGCAAATGGTCCTGGATACTTCTGGACACACAGAAGCTAATCGGTCCCGCATTCCCGGAACTTGAACTCCTTGATCCCTCTGTCCTCTGCGGAGACAGATTCAGGAACATCATTTCGAACAGCGATGATCCGGAAATAGCGCCTCTCATGAAAATACTCATCCGGGAACTTGAAATGAAAAAGGATGGATACCGGATGACAGTGCGCGGAATCGTGATATCAATCATGTCAAAGCTCCACCGTCTCGTGAAAAAGGAACAGGTGGACGGGACGCCGCAGAATTCCACTGATTCCATGGAACGGGTCGGGCCTGCGCTCAAGGCGATAATCGGAGGATACCACAGGAAACAGAGTGTTTCCAATCTTGCGTCCAAGTGCGGGATGAGCGTTGCCAACTTCAGGCGCATTTTCCTGGAGGCGACAGGACTTCCCCGTCCGAATATCTGCTGAAGGTCAGGACGCAGATGGCGGCAACCCTTCTTGAATCAAGTTCTAAGCAGGTCTCGCAGATCGCCCTTGAAGTCGGATACCCTTCGATCTCGAGCCTCAACAGGAATTTCATGTTTGCATTCCGGATGAGCCCGCGCGACTGGCGGAAGTTAAAAAGAACTCCGGCAATCAAAAAGAAAATTTCCCGAAATAGGTAACCGTTAAGCTGTGTAAAATGAGGCTGTTTGTCCTTGAAAGTATGTCGGGTTTTAACCCGACGCTTGGTTGGCGGTTTCCCTTCGACAGGCTCAGGACAGGAAAACCGCCCTACTTATGAGGAAAAATCTCTTTTAGCCTCAAGCTGTCAATCTTAACGCTTACGTTATTTTGATTCACATAGCCTCATACTAATTTTTGTAAAAAAAATAACATCCTTATATTTAATAAGTTAAATTGCAACGGCCATGTAAAGAACATGTAAAGAATCCAACACTAATGTGGTAAGTGCAAATGGGATAGTATTATCTAGTGAAACCAAACTAGCACCCAGTACCAATTGGTATTTCTTGAAACAAAAGGAGGAGGAAAACGAAGCATGAAAATTAAAAATAAAAAGTTACTCTATGCTGTTTCAGTCCTGTTTTTCGCAGCTATACTTTTTATGACTTACATCTTTATTTTTATATGCGTGGTTGATATAAAAGATATACAAATGCCTATGTATAATTCAATTATGTTTAAATATTCTTATAAAGCTTCGAGGTTATATTTAATTTCTGAAAATGACGACGGCTCTAAGGAGTTCTTCACAAGGAACCTTCCAAATCAAAATGTTGAATGCGCTTATTCAAGAGATTCTATTTATGTCACGTTAAAGGGTGAAAACAAATATTTCTGGAGAATTTTTAAGCCACTAGAATATGTGGCAATGAAGTATCGAGGAATTACCCCTATTGTTTTAACGGATGCTGAATTTGAAAAGTTAAAAATGACGAGAGATAGTTTCCTTAAAAATGAACAGTTGGACAGCAGTGCCATTCAAGTTGTCATACCAACCAGGAAGACGGGGTCACACTGAATGCCCCCAACTTAAGAGGAACAGAACCGGGATAAGTTCAGTGAGATTCGGATAAGACACAATTTGTTATTGGTTATTGTGGTCGTTGCAACTTATCCTATAGGGCATTGGCGCCATGCTGGCGAAGATATTTAGGATAAAAGAGATACGGCGTAACCGTTGGTGTTTAAAGTTAAGAGGTTCAAGACTGTCAGACCAATTGTGGATTCAAATCTGAAGTGCAACACCTCTCTTGTGGGGGCCCACAGAGTCAAACCTGGGGTGTTAAAAACTTACCTTCCTCCTGTAAAATAATTCAGCGTTAAAAAAACGATATTTGCTTGACAGTCTCTTTTTTTAGGCAATATTACGATAGCATATAATTGCTATCGTATAACAGCCAACATGGGGGTAGC
>JANYBI010000668.1 GCA_025360875.1 Lentisphaerota bacterium | reverse complement strand
ATTCCCAGCACGCCGGTGCCAAGCCCGTCCTGATCCATGGTCTCGTATTCGCATATGGCGCCACGGCCGGCGAAGGTGATACCGCCGATGGTGGTTATGCCCCAGAATCCCATCGTGAATCCTACCGGGTTCATCGGCGATAGCCAGCGCAGCGTGCCGTCTGCGGCGAAGCCCGCCATGCTGGTGCCGTTGGCGTGCTCAGTGCACAGATCCGGTCCCCCGCCAGTCTTGGTGGTGATGACTGCGGCAAACGTTCCGTCCGGCTGCAGGAACATGTCTTCGGCGATGCTGAGCTGTTCCTTCGTCGTGAAATCATATGGGGATATGTAATCAGGCTTCCCGTCGGCCACTATAACGGTGATGAAACGTGCGTGGCCGAAGTCGTAATGAGGAACGCCCTGCTTGTCCAACCCCGACATCGGGATGATGCGGACGCCTGGCCGGTCCGGATGAACGATGCTGCCATCTTTCTGGAAGTCGATGTTGTTGAAACCGCGGTTGAGAAAATTGTCGGTGTAGCGTTTACCGTCCGGTCCCATGACCGGTTCCTGGGGATCATCCTTGGCCATCACGCCATCCCCGTTCGTGTCGCGCTGGATGACGAGCCCGTCCTTGTCCCAGCCATAGCGGTAGAGATAGCGCCCTGTGCCGTCAGGCTCCATGCGCACGATGCCAAGCCAGTTCCCCTGATCCTTGATATTCTGCTGGAACAATCCGAAGTTGGCGCCGCCTGCGGTGAAGAAGCACAACGGAGCACCTTCCATGGTAAAGCGCCAGCGCGTTCCCGGCGTCCAGGATTTCTTCTTTGCGTCCATTGCGATGTCCCAGGTGCCTCCGACATTGAAGAAATGCATCAGTCCGTCCGCGAACATACCGCCGGAAATCTGCTGCCCCCACATGCCCATGTGATGCCTCTTCACGGAACCGTCGGCCGCAAACAGGACCGTCCGGATGCCGTCGATAAGCGCCAGCTCGCCGTTGCCATTGAGCGCCATGGATTTCGGCCCCCAGAAACGCTCGCCCTTGATAGGTCCGTATCCTTCGTCACCTGTTCCAAGCTTGCGGAGCTCCTTCAGTTTCGCAGGATCGCCGCTGTCGAAAATGGTGATCTTGCGTTCAGATGACGAGTAGATCGCAAGCAGGCCGGGAGCAGCCGCAAGCAGGGCCGGATTTTTAACCGGACATTCCCGCTGCGTGACGCTTCCCTTGGCGTCCACTGTCACAAGTTTCCCGTCTGCCGAGAGTGCCCACACGAGCATGGTCTTCGTATCGGCCGCAGGCTGCATGACTCCGGGAATCGCGATGTTCTTCGCGGCGGCAAGTTCATCGCCGGACAAAGCTACCAGCTGTCCCGCCGTCGGATCTGCAACATAGACCGTGCCATCAAGGACCGTCATTCCATTGACCGATTTCAGTTCGCTGAAATTCCGCGCCGAACTTCCGTCCGCGAATGGCGCGCCTTTCCCGGTGGCGCTGTCAAGCCTGAGCAGGCTGTTGGGTTTGCGCATCACCATCACACGCCCCTTGCCGTCGACGGCCATTCCGAGAGTCTCCCCTCCGCCGGGGAACGACCAGAGGAACTTCATCATCTGTGGATCGTAGGCGCGGACGTGCAGCCCGCTCTCGAATCCGCTTTGCGCCACCAGGATTCGGCCGGAGGCATCGAACGCGATCGCATGGGCATCCAGGGATACGCGCCTGTCCGTGCCACCCAGCTCGGACTTGCTGCTCTGCTCATCGCCATTACCGGCTGCAGATACATATGCCAGACGCAGATCGGCTTCCGTTACCTTCACCTGATAATTGCCAGCTGCAATCGGAAGTCCCTGCCAGTCGCGTGACGGAAGCCAGTACTGATATTCACCCTTGCCCAATGGCAGATTCTGGAAAAGATAGCGCACATTGCGGTTGTCCTGCGTAAACAGGCCGGCACTGGTGACGCCTTCTCCGGATTCAACGGCAAATTTGCCGTCGGCCGGACGCGGCGCAGGGAAACTGACTTCGTAGACGCCAAGGTCAATGCCTCCGGCGCGCTGATTGCCATCGATATCCTGTGACGGCGCCTTGAAACCGCCGAGTGCCGCAACGCCCCAGTCCGAAGAAGTGGCACGGATCGGCGCCCAGCTCAACGGCGAAACGGGATGGAAGTCACCATGCGCCACATCCTTGAAGCTTACCCCGATGGTCAGCGAGTGCTTGTCGAAACCGGTCAGATGGTACCACGATTCGACTTTCTTGCGCTGGACCTCGCCCTTCAATTGTCCTGCGAAGTTCGCAAGATAGAGGTTGTGATCGAGCGACAACGCCACGTTCGTCTCACCTATGGCGACAGCATACGGCGCGTTAACAACCATGTTGTTGAAAACTGCCACGTGATCGCAGCCGTTCACGCGGATGCCGACGCCATCGGTATTGACTATTGACGCATTGATCAGCGCCGACTGCTTGCTGTTGGCCATACTGACACCGCTGCTGTTGTCCGTCAGCAGCAGGTTTTGGAAAATGCAATTCTCCGCCTTGTTCACCACTAGCGCGCTGCCGCAACGGCGGACAGCTACCCTCTCAACTGTCAGTCCCTTCGCCCCATCCGCCAAAATTCCGGCCTGCAGCGAATTGGTGACGGTGAGATCGCTCACGGCAGCCGGAGCTTGTCCACGCACAGTGATTCCGAAATCCTTTCCGCTGGCATCCAGGATCGTTTTCCCATAGCCAACACCTTTGAGGCTTACGCCTGCAGGGAGGTTCAGATCACCGGCGGTATAAGTACGCGCCTCCAGCGTGATGACATCTCCGCTTTTAGCCTGTGCGAGTTTCGCAGCCAGATCCTGCTGATCCGCAGCCATCAGCTTTGACGATACCAATGCCAGACATGCTGCACCGAGAAATAAGATGAATTTTCGCCTCATAGTTTTTCCTCTTTATTGAATTATTCTGCAAATTCATTTAATTCCGAAATCCATATTCTGCGGAGGCAATTTCAAAATTGCCTCGCTTGAGCTGATTTCCAAAGCTGAAGTGCGCTGTCCCGACATCGTCGAGCCGGGATCTTCGACTTTATTGTGCGTATTTTGTTTGTAGTAGGCGAATTTATACGCCGTTATCCTTTTTCAAGAACGCGCTATTAATTGCGCTACTACGAACGAATTCAAGACACGCTAAAGCCGTGAACTCCAACAAGCGTTTTTTCCACAACATCTGTTTTTCGTATTTTGAAATCAGCTCTGCGAATTGCGAAATTCGCACTTGGAGCGTTTCCACGCTCGTAAATCATAATAAACTATGGATCTATCCCATCACCACACGCACCTTATGCAGTTTGGACGTCGGCAGCGGAAGCAATGTGCCTTCGACCGGTTTCCCGTCGAGATAGATCTGTTTCACTCCGGTTTCAACGCCTTTTGGATTCTCAAACGAGAACTGATAAGTGGCGCCTCGGAAAACCCGTTTCATTGAAAATTTCTTCCATTTGGGATCGACTGAAGGACGGATCCGCAGACCATTAAGCTCAGGCTTCACCCCGATTATGTAGTCGGTCATCGCCCTGAACATCCAGGCGGCCGTGCCAGTAAGCCAGTGATAGGCGCCTTCGCCGATTTCCTCTCCTGCGCCGGGACCGGCACAGAACTGCGCATAGATGTACGGCTCAATCTTGTACCGGTCGCTGTCCTTGACACAAGGAAGAATTCTGCGGTAGAGATCGATGGCGTCGCGGCCCCGTCCAAGAATGGCGCGGGCTACGACATTGAAGGAACTGGCATGTGAAAAAACAGCGGCGTTCTCCTTCCAGCCCGCCCGGAATCCGGTGATCAGTCCCACCGTCGGATCCGGTTTGGTGTATGCAGGCGCCAGATTGGTCAGACCATATGGAGTACCCATGTGCTTTTCGACTGAATCCATGCAGGTGTTGAGCCGGTTCTGGTCGGAGATCCCGGCAATCACGGCCCAGGTCTGCGAATTGATCCAGATAAATCCTTCCTTCTCGCCTCTGACACCGAGTGGGCGTCCATCATCCCTGAAAGCCCTGACAAACCACTTACCGTCCCAGCATTTCGCGTTCACTATTTTTTTGATCTCCGCGGCCCGTTCGCGATAACGGCGGAGTTTTGCTGTGTCGCCCTTCAGCTTCATGAATGGCTCTATTTCTCCGATCACATAATATAGGAACTGGGCCAGCCATACGCTCTCGCCCTTGCCTTTTGAACCAAGATTGTTGGCAGCATCGTTCCAGTCGCCTTTGCCGATCAGTGGTAGACCATGGGGGCCGCGGTTGTTCATTATGCGGTCCAGGCCCGCGATCATCTTTTCATATACAGTTGATCTGCCCTTGTCCATCAAGGGGAATGACTCATCAAGAAACGCAAGATTTCCGGTTTCACGGAGATAATCGGCGACGGCAAGCACAAACCACAGCGGCAGGTCCACCTTCACCGAAGGTCCTTCCTTCAGGCCAAGCCGGTTGCAGCCGCCGGACGCCTGTCCGTCAGAAAAGAAGAAGCCCGCAATACGCCGGAGATTGACAAGAGCGAGCGAAGGTTCGAGCGGAATCACGCCAAACGCATCCTGGCAGCTGTCGCGCATGGCGGGATATTGTCCTTTATGGTAATAGCTTGGACCGCGCCCGAAATAGAAGTTTATCATCAGCTGATACTTGTTCCAGGTGTTCATCATGCGGTTGATATCCTCGTCAGGAGTCTCGACAGCCACCGCGGAGAACAGCTTGCTCCAATGCGCCAAGGTCCGCTCCCACGCCTTCTGATAGGTTGCAGGTTTCTGCAGATCGGCCAGTGTCTTGCTATTCGCCGCCGATGATTTATTTTCCTGGACTCCAACAGCCTGGTTGACAGTCCAACTGGCTCCCGGCTTCAATGTAATGCGCCACTGGCAGGCACCGGCAAGCGGCTTACCTCCCTTTGAGCCTTCGGGCAGGAATTTCCCTTCGATTCCAGCGGGATTCGTATAGCTGCGCATGGGACCGAAAAATGCGAGACGGTCGGAGCTCATCCGGTCCGGCTTCACCGTGGTGGTCAGGAAAGTCCGCAGAGGCCAGATGGTGCTTTCCTCCGACCAGCCATATTCGGCATACCAGAACTTGTGATTGGCCAGGATTGTCTGTTTGTCCATCGAAACGTCGTAGAACAGGCCATGGAAACTTGTATCCATTTCGTAGAGGGAGACATTGCCCAGCGAAAACTCGGCGAGGCTGTAAACGGACAGGTGCCGCGGTTTGGATCCGGTATTCGTCAGTCGCAAAGTCCACAGCTCAGCATCAATTCCTGGCGGGACGAAAAAACGGATGTCCGACTCGATCTTGCCATATGCGGCCGAGATTGCCGTGTAACCGGCCCCGTGGCGGGCCTCGAACTTGTCCCATTTGCCAACAGGATGGACGTTGGCGTTCCAGATCTCGCCGGTATCCTCGTCCTTGAGATAGATGAAACGTCCGGGAAGATCCTCATGCGCCTGATGCAGTCCGCGTTTCATGATCCCGTTATATCGGTGATCCTTGAAAAAGCTGAACCCTCCTCCGACATGCGAACATAGCGCGGCGTAGTCACCGTTGGTCAGATAATTGACCCAGGGACGCGGGGTCTCAGGTGTCATTATTATATATTCCCGTCCGTCGGATGAAAATTCCCCATATTTTGTCCTGTTCATTTTGCCGGCCGTCTTCTTCTGCATTTTCATGAAAATAAAAACTCCTTGGTATTTTATGTCTTTTCCCTCTAAATTTTTCTTTCGGTTCCCTTCAATACCCCGACATGGATGTAAATCCCTCCACATGGGCGTCACTCCAGCCGTAGTTGCGGAAATGCTTGCGGTTCGGAGCATTATTGGCCTGTCCGAGATTCATCATCTCATGCGGTGCCCAGGTGAATCCGGTCGGTCCGGGCTCGGTAGCGATGAAGGTCGGACAGTCGATGAGTTTGAACGAACCCTGGATTTTCTTCGTCGGATCGCTGTTGCGGTAACCATATCCGAGACGCACGCAATCCACCTGGTAACCGTCATATTGGCCGATGGGATTGCTCCAGACGAAACTGACGGAGGCATTGGATCCCGGACCGGCATAGCCGAAAAACGCCACCTTGCGCGGATCCACGCCGTCCGGCAAGTTGCCCATGGGATTTACCCGTCCAGAATAATACCACCCAAATTCCTGGAGGCCGCCGGCCGACCAGGTATCACCATATTCGGAGCTGCATACAACGCCCTTGTAGCTGCTGACATAGCTGCCGTCGATCAAATTCTTGACGATGGGCCAGAGGCTGTTGGTGTCTCCGCAATTCCAGCCGGTCCAGTAACCGGAGCCGCCGTTATAGCCGTCAACGGCATATTGCACGGTGTCGTATGGCGGACCTGGTCCCAGCCCCCAGTTGGAGGAATAGCGGCAGAACGGAAAGGTGCCATAATCTCCATCGTACCCAACCAGCGCCACGAGCATGGACCGCTGACATCCGGCACAGACGATCCGCTTGGCCTTATCTTTCGCCGCCTTCAACGCCGGCAGCAGCATCGCCGCGAGAATTGCGATGATCGCAATGACGACCAGAAGTTCTATTAGAGTAAACCCACTGTGCCGCAACGAGTTACGACTTTTCAGGCTCACCCCATAGACCAAACCGTGCATGAAGTTTTCCCTCACACG
>JANYBI010000658.1 GCA_025360875.1 Lentisphaerota bacterium | reverse complement strand
TTTTGCGCGTTCTTTGGGGCACATAAAATTCGAAGCACGAAATTCAAAATACGAAACAAGTTCGAAATGAAAAAATCCCGTTTTTGAACAATGTTTGAAACATTTGAAAATTCATTGATTTCCAGTTTGTTTCGAATTTCGACATTCGGATTTCGAATTTGCTTGCAGCGCAAGCTGTTCCAGGGATAGGGGAAACATCAGATGGGCCGCAAGTATTTTGTTGCAAGAATCATAATAGCTTCCGTAATCCTGCTGCTCATACTGATCGCCCTACTTATCAGGATGTATCATGTCCAGATTGAACGGCATGACGAGCTTTTCTCCAAGGCGAAAAACACCTACACGTCCACTGTAAGGCAGGAAGGTAAGCGCGGGGAGATATTCGATATGAACGGGAATCTCCTCGTAGGCAACAAGCCCTGCGTGGACATTGCGGCTGACCCTGGCGAAGTCGGTGACAGCTCAAAATGCCGTGAGCTTGCCGAATATTTCCAGAAAACCCTCGAACTCGATACCCTTAACATATTCAACCGCCTGTCTATAAAAACATATGAGAGCACCGGCAAGGCAATAAGATATGTAATCATAAAGAGGGGCGTTGAGCTTGACATTGCCGAGAAAATACGACGCGAAGTGAAGATGAAAAAATTCAAGGGGGTAATTTTCGAAAACAAGACAAAGAGATTTTATCCGAAAAACAAACTCGTCGCAAACATTCTCGGTTTCATAAATGTAGACAGTGGAAAAGTCGTGCCTGAAGGAGGAATAGAAAGGGTTGTGAATACTAACGTCACTCCCACTGAAAGCGTATCGGAAATTGAAAGAACCAGGAAAGGCCTTCGGCTGTCTGGAGAGGAAGAGAAGATGAAGGCTGTCCAGGACGGCAACAATGTCTATCTGACCATATCGGAGCCTATCCAGATGATTGTCGAGGATGAGCTTGATAAGCTGATGGAAAAGTACAATCCGGAAGCGGCATACGCCGTAATGGTGGATCCTTTCACCGGCAATATCATCGCCATGGCGCAGAGACCTACATTTGATCCGAATGACAGGACGCATATGGATCCCAAGGCCTGGAGGAACAGGATAACCGAGGATTCCTTTGAACCGGGTTCAATAATGAAATCCACAGTCGTTGCAGCCGCCCTGGACTTGGGAATTGTCACTCCCACCACGAAAATTGACTGCGAGGGAGGACACTGGCTTTTCTGCGGTAAAATTCTCAGTGAAGCCGCCGGACATGGGCACGATATTATTTCCGTCACCCAGATCATCCAGGTCTCCAGCAACATAGGAACTGGAAAAATCGGGGTCATGATGGGTAAGAATAATGTGTATGACACAATACGGAAATTCGGATTCGGGCAGAAAACCGGAATTCCCCTCAAACCTGAGGCGGTAGGCTCAATTCTAAAACTTGAAAAATGGGACGGTCTGACCGTTTCCAGATATCCCATCGGACAGACATTCACGGTAACCCCGCTTCAGATGGTCCGTGCGTACTGCGCACTCGCAAATGGGGGGAAATTGATGGAACTAAGGCTTATCGATCGCCAGAAAAATCCTGCTACTGGGGAGGAACTTAAAATGGAGATACTTTCTCCCCTTGGAAATATTTTCAAGAGACCCGGCACCCACCAGGAAATTGTGGATATGATGAAACTCGTGACCAAAAAAGGTGGAACAGCCGAAAAAGCTGCAGTAAAAGGATATGAGGTCGCCGGTAAGACAGGTACCGCGCAAAAGCTTGTCAACGGCGTCTATTCCAATAACCTGCATGTGGCATCCTTTATAGGATTCGTGCCGGCTGACAACCCTGCTTTCGTCCTGCTTGTCACCGTGGATGAACCAAAGGGCGCCTATTACGGCGGCGTTGTCGCGGCCCCAGCCTTCAGCCATATCGCGAAAAAAGCCCTGAGGGTGATGAATGTACCTCCTGAATACGACATCCCTGTAGATGAAGAAGAGGACGATCTCCTATGAAGAAGTATTTTTCGGAATACATAGATTCATTGGAGGACATTCTGCTTTCCAGCAGGCCTTCAAAGGATTTCACAGTAAGCCTCGTAACAAACAATTCGAAAAAAGTCGTTCCTTCTTCAGTATTTGTCGCTATCAGAGGATCCGGAAGGGATGGACATGACTTTATCGAGTCCGCAATTGATTCGGGAGCCGGAGCTGTAATCCACAGCAGCGATATCCAATCCTATCGGAACGGGATAGGATATATTAAAGTTTCGGATACCTATTCAGCATATGCCAGACTGGTTGAATGCCATTTCGACTACCCCTCAAGAAAAATGAAACTTCTGGCGGTGACTGGTACAAACGGCAAAACGAGCACCGTATATCTTCTCAAGGCAATTCTAGAGGCATCAGGCCAGAAATGCGGAATGATAACCACCGTCTGCCATGAATGGCCCGGGCATTCCGAAGTCTCTTCCAGGACAACACCTGAAGCATCGGAAATCCAGAATCTTTTTTCAGAGATGTACAATTCCGGATGTTCAAATGTCATAATGGAAGCCTCGAGCCATTCACTAGATCAGAACAGGATTGGAAATGCGAAATTCGCAGGAGCCATATTCACCAATCTGACCGGAGACCACCTCGACTACCACAAGGACATGGAATCCTATTACAAAGCCAAGAAACTGCTTTTTGAAAACCATCTGTCAACTGACGGAATTGCAGTCATCAATACAGACGATACTTACGGGAGGCGGCTTGCCTTTGAATTAAGCAGTCCAAGCTGTATCAGGTTCGGAAAGGAAAACAGCGATGCAAAAATTAAAATCAAAAAGATATCACCTGCGGGGACAGAATTCGATCTTGTCATGGAAGGCCATTCCTTCAGCATAAATTCCCCTCTCATTGGCGAACATAATGCATACAATATTTCCGGAGCCGCGATTCTGGCATACAAACTCGGAGTCAATCCGGATACCATCCATTCCGTGCTCGAAAAACCAATATCCATTCCTGGCCGGCTGGAAGCATTCCATACGAGAGACAATGTCAGCATTTTCGTCGACTATGCGCATACTGATGACGCTCTTCAAAGAGTCCTGGAGGCGTTGACGAAACTCAAGGAGAAACGCATCATCTGCGTTTTCGGATGCGGAGGAGACAGGGACAGGACAAAACGCCCTCGAATGGGTGCCGTATCTGCGAAATTCGCAGACAGGACGATTGTGACAAGCGACAACCCGCGATCCGAGGCCCCCGAGGCAATCATTGCGGAGATTGTCAAAGGTATTTCCACGTCTGCGGATTTCTCAGCCGTTCCGGACAGACGTGAGGCAATCGGACAGGCCGTAAAGGAGGCCAGGCCAGGCGACATTGTGCTGATTGCCGGCAAAGGCCATGAGGATTACCAGGAAATAAAAGGAATCCAGCACCATTTCGACGACCGTGAGGAAGTCCGTAGATTAATAGCTTGAAAAACACTTTTGCCTGATTAAGATTAACTTTATGAACGATATTCTTTTTACATACGGAGAACTTGAGAGGATTACCGGAGGGAAATGGTCCAGACAGGATTTCACAGATTCTGGAATCTCTTCCATCTCAACTGATAGCCGCAAGGACTGCAGGAACTCAGTTTTTTTCGCGATCAAAGGGGAAAGTCTCGACGGACACGACTATCTTGAAGCTGCCGTTTCAAATAACGCTTCTGCCATATGCATCTCCAAAAACTGTCAATCAATGAAACTCCCGCAGAACATCCCTGCCCTGGTTGTCGATGACACCCTCAAGGCCTATCAGTCGCTTGCAAACTTCCATAGGAGAAGAATCGGGCTGAAAGTCATAGCATTGACAGGCAGCAGCGGAAAGACAAGCACAAAGGAAATACTTAAATCAATACTCGTATATGCTTTCGGAGCGGACAAGGTCTATGCCACCGCCGGCAACACCAACAACCATGTCGGAGTCCCTCAAAATATTTTAAGTCTCCAGAAACAGCATGAGTACGCCATAATTGAAATGGGTTCCAATCATCCAGGTGAAATAGAAGTCCTGAGCAGGATCGCTGAGCCTGACTACGGCATTATCGTCTCGATTGGCAGCGCACATATCGAATTCTTTGGAAACACTGATGCAATCGCAACTGAAAAATCCGCGATTTTCGCAAAAATGCCCTCGTCAGGAACCGCCGTCCTGCCTGCTGAAGGACCTGGAATAGGAGTTCTTGAGAAAGTCGCAGAGAAATTCAAAATACTGAGATTTGGCACTGAAAAAGCTGATAAGGCCGACCTGAAAATAAGATATCTCGGCGGCACCATGACAGGGAGCAGATTTGAACTTGCCTGGAAAAACTGCGAATTTCGCAAAACTGTTGAATGGCAGTTGACCGGAAAGCATCAGGCAATCAACGCTGGAGCGGCAATCCTTGCCTCCAATGCTGTCGGAGTCACGCCTGAAACCGCGGTTGAGGCATTGAACAAAGGTGTCCATATTCCAGGGATGAGGATGCGCATCCAGAAGAGAGATGGAGTCACCTGGATCAATGATGCCTACAATGCCAATCCTGAAAGCATGAAGGCCGCACTTGAATGGCTTCTCGAAGCGGTCCCAAAGGAAGCAGAGAAATGTTCCAGGATATTTTTAATACTTGGAGATATGCTTGAAATGGGTGATGCGGGTCCCCAAGCACATCAGGAATTATTGAAGCATGCGATCAGACTCATGCCTAATGCAGTCTTAATATTGGTCGGTCCTGTGATGGGCGGAGCCGCGAGAGACATCAGTAATACCGATATTTCGATGCGTGATTTCACTGATTCTGAAGAGGCCGCAAAATATGTCAAGACAAAAATCAGGCGTGGCGATATCGTATTCCTCAAGGGTTCCCGTGGCATGAAACTCGAAAAGATAGAGAATGCCTTCCTCCAGTAGGAAAAACATTTCCAAGGTTTATATTTTAACCAATGACGCTCGTAATCATATATATACTTCTGACAGTCCTTCTTCTGCTTCTGAACGCGTTCTTCGTTCTTGCGGAATTCGCGGCAGTAAAGGCGCGCCCCACCCAGATGGAAGCACTTGCCGCCAAGGGTGATATAAGGGCAAAAATGATGCAGCAGATCCAGACCCGGCTGGATAAATACCTGTCCGTATGCCAAGTCGGAATAACATTGGCCAGTATCGGACTGGGTTTTGTGGGCGAGCCTGGATTCGCCAAGATTATCGCCTTCCTACTGCATAAAATCGGATACGGCAACGGAACTGCAGATATGACAGTGCACGGAATAGCTATTTCAATTTCATACATCCTGATATCCTATCTCCATATTGTAATTGGCGAACAAGTCCCCAAGATCTTCGCAATTCGCAAGGTTGAACAGGCGGCGTTAAACACCGCTTTCCCCTTGCACTTCTTCTATTTCATATTTTTCATCCCCTTGTGGGTACTCAACTGGTCCGTTGAGTCAATCCTTTTTCTTCTCAGAGTGCCCAAGGCCCCAAAACACGAAAGGCATTCAGAAGACGAGATACGGATAATCCTTGACAATTCACAGTCGGGGGGGATGATGACTTTCCGCCGTCTCCTTTACATCGAGAACGTCCTTGACATGGGAACTCTCACTGTCAGGAACTCAATGCGCCCAAGGGATAGAATGCACTCCCTCCAGTCCAAGGCGACACAGGAGGAGAACAACAAGATCATATCTGAATTCAAGCAGTCACGTTATCCTCTGATAGGAGATGATCCGGAAAATCCGTTAGGATATGTCCACCTGAAGGATCTATATCTGGCAATGATATCCGGAAAACCGGTCACGGATCTGCAAAGTTTCGCCCGCCCCTGCCTTAAAGCCAAGGAGACCGATACGATTGAACAACTCCTTTCGGAAATGCAACGGCGCGGAAACCATGTCGCACTTGTATACAACAGCAAGGGCGCGTGGACAGGCTTTGTGACTATGGAAGATCTTCTCGAGGAAGTGGTCGGTGCCATCGAGGAGGAATTTCCTCTTGAAGTCCCGGTCTATCTGTCTGACACCCTTACAGCTGGCAGAGTACTGCTGGATGTAGAAGGCAAGTCGATACTTGAAGCGGCTGGCAAGGCCTTGAACCGCCTTAATCCGAGCGAACTGCCATTGACTGCCGAAAAAATCATGCTTTCCGTCTCCGAACGTGAAAAAATCATGAACAGCTATGTCGGAAGAAACATAGCAATTCCCCACGCACGTCTTAAAAGTCTAGCCAGACCGGTGGTGGTGGTCGCACGCTTGAAAACACCGTTCCCCTCGCCTGTTCCGAATGAAACAGTCGAACTGCTGTTCATTCTTCTCACTCCTGCGGACATACCTAGAATCCATCAGGTCCTGCTATCGCATATCGCACAGATGCTGGATAGTGAATTCCTCTCGGAACGGCTCATCAATTCAAAAACTCCCGCAGAGCTTTACGAAGCATTGAAGACAGCTGAACAGGCGTCGCTTGCGTAATAATAAGCAATCAGCCTTCATCTCCACCGGTGAAGAAGCGTTTGGCCTTGCTGAAGAAAGTATCAATAAGCGGATGATTCTTGGTATTCTCCTGGACAGACTTGAACTTTGCCAGGATATCCCTCTGCTCATTTGTAAGATTTGTAGGGACTTCGACAAAGATTTTTATATGCTGGTCACCTCTCTGTCCACCGCGCAGTGAAGGCATGCCCTTCCCTTTCAGCCGGAGAACCGTGCCATTCTGGGTACCTTCCGGAATCTTCAGCTTTGTCTTGCCAGCGATGGTCGGAACTTCGACAAGTCCGCCAAGGGCAGCGGTGACAAAATCAATCGGAAGTTCACAAATTATATCAAGCCCGTCACGCTGGAAAATCTCATGGGCGCGGACATGTACTACAACGTAGAGGTCACCAGGGTTGCCTCCGCGGACTCCTCCTTCGCCTTCGCCGGAAACTCTCAATCTTGAACCGGTATCGACTCCTGGAGGAATATGGATCTTCAAGGTTTTTTCAACCCTCATCCTGCCTTCACTGCCACATTTGCGGCAAGGATTCTGTATCATCTGTCCAGCGCCATGGCATGATGGGCATGTCTGTCTTATGCTGAAAAAGCCCTGGGACATGGAAATATTGCCTGTTCCATGGCATTTTGAACAAGTGCTTTTGCCTGTACCCGGTTCGCATCCGCTCCCATTGCATGAGTCGCAGGTTTCAAGCCTCGGGATTCTTATTTTCTTATCGGCTCCGTATACTGCCTCTTCGAAATCTATTTCAATATCGAACCGCAGATCGGAACCGTCTCTTGAGCCATTTGAAGATCTGCGTCCGCCGCCGGAGAAAAGCTCCTCAAAAATCGAGGATCCGCCACCGCCGCCAGCGCCTCCGAAAAACTGGCTGAAAATGTCATACGGGTCATGGAACTCAAAACCTCCGTATCCGGCACCGGGGCCGGACGAACCGCGTGAAGTAAAGGCGTCGTGCCCGAGCTGGTCATACTGGGAACGTTTACTTTGATCGCTAAGGATCTCATAGGCATGGGAAATGTCCTTAAACTTCTCCTCGGCCTCCTTGTTACCGGAATTCTTATCGGGATGGTATTTGATGGCGAGTTTGCGGTAGGATTTTTTTATTTCTTCCTGGCTTGCAGTCTTTGATACGCCTAAGATGTCATAGAAATTTTGTTTAACGGACATAAGCTACTTTATCTTATTCTTTTTCCTGATCAGCTTTCTTTTTTTCTTCCTGCCGGACCGGACCGCTGCTGACAACTACTGAGGCCGGCCTCAACACTCTTTCGCCCATTTTATATCCCTGCCTCCACTGCCTGAGTATTTTCCCGTCTTCAATCTTGTCAGAAGCTTCCTTGCTGGCGGCATCATGCAGATTGGGATCGAACACCTGCCCTTCGGAAACTTGGATGATATCGATATCCAGGTCGTTCATGGATTTTTGGAATTCCGCC
>JANYBI010000591.1 GCA_025360875.1 Lentisphaerota bacterium | reverse complement strand
TTCCAGGGCACTCGAGGTGAGGACCCGGAGAAGATGCGACTACATATTGGGCAAGATGGATCTTTCCGCAGGGCCAAACATACTTGAGATAGGATGCGGAACCGGCGAACTGGCGCATCTGATGGCACGTGAGACAAGTGGAAAAGTACTCGGACTTGACTTGTGCGCCCAGTTCATTGAACAGGCAAGAGTTTCATACTCGGATCCAAATCTCGGATTCAAGGTGTTGGATTTCAATAATGCTGATGGCGTGAAGGAAATAACTGCGGAATGCCAATTTCATTATGTTGTCGGCAATGGGATTTTGCACCATCTGTATCATAGGCTTGATGAATCGCTTTCCAATATTCATTCACTGCTTGGGAAAAACGGGAAAATTATTTTTCTCGAACCTAATTTCTATAACCCGTACTGCCTGCTTATTTTCAATGTCAAAGCATTAAGGAAGATAGCCAGACTCGAGCCGGACGAAATGACATTCACAAAGAAGGCCATAATCCAAAAACTTCAAAGAGCCTCCTTTGCAGATATCAACGTGGAATACCGTGATTTCCTAGTGCCGGGCACACCGGAGTTCCTGATCAAACCTGTGGTGCTGATAGGAGACCTGATCGAGAAGGTTCCTGTTTTGAACATGATGGCGCAGTCGATATACATTTCAGCGTTGAAAACAGGATGATCACGCTTCTTTGCGGCGGGCTTTTAGCCCGAAAGCCAGAAGAATCAGGCAGATTCCAATACTTGCAAGGCTGATCAATGTTCCTATTCCGAATGAGCGGGGATTGTACTCAAAGCTTATGATTTTCAGCCCTGGCTCAACCATCACACCCATGAAGGCGGCATTTGCGAGAAGGACAGGCTTTTCATTTCCGTCAACATAGGCTTTCCAACCCTTGTCATAGGATTCATTCAATGTAAGAAGTCCTGTCCGGCTTATTTCCACTTTGAGGTCTATCCTGTTCCAGCCTTGCTGCATGGAGATCAGCTTGCCTGCTGGTTTCGACAGATCGGCGTCTTGGGGAGGCGCAGATATTGAAGAACGATACTCATTCCATTTATCCTTGGAAAGCTCCACTGTTGCGTTATGTGAAATATCATATGTGGTTGAATCCAAGATCAGCTTAAGGGCGTCATCGAAGTTTTTACATGGGAGAACATTGTCTAAATCTGCAACTGCCGCCCTGGGTCGCCATGTTGGGCGCTCTATCAGGGTTACAGCGCGCTGAGCATTGCCAAAGAATATGTCCCTGTTCAAGTCGCCGCCTATGCATATCCTGATGCTCAGGAGATCCATAAGCTTCTCCCGTTTGGCCTCAGGCAGAGTGGGATCGATAAGGATTTTGTATAGGAGTTCGGGGCGCCATAAGTTCAACACGGCGCATTGTCCTCCGGACCGATAATGCAGATATGGAAGGCCAGTGTCGCCGACAGAAGCCTCTTTTGCCCACTTGATGACTCCTGCGTCATTTGAGCCATAGAGCAGGGTTCCGGAATAGACGTAAACTGTATGCATGCGCCAGTTCGGGTTGGTGAAGAGTTCGGAGGAGGCGTTCGCCGGAGCATAGTCATATATGTAATCAGGCAGCAGGGGTTGTATGTTTTTTGTAATCACGAGGAGATTGATGAAAGCTGTCAATATCACAATGCCGTTTAGTATCATTGGGCACTTGACGCCGAACCGGAAGAACGAAAGAAAAGCAAGGGAACAGGCTAATATTGTCAGGAAGGAAACCCCCAAGTCATTCATGAGCCGTGGGAGATGAAGTTCCAGCGACTGGGAGTATTTGTCATATTTGGGGATGAAGCATTCCAATGTGCCGGGCCGGTACTGGAATATTGCTGTCAAGGCCAGCAGTGAAAATGCGATAGCGATCCAAAACCAGAACTGCCATGGATATCTTTTTCCTGCTTCCTGACCTCTGGAAACTGTAAATTCCCTCAATACCTGGTATCCAACGCCTGACAGGATGCTCAAGCCCAGGGCGACAAAGAAAAGGAATTTGGATGGCCATCGGAACTTATTGAACAGCGGCACATGATTTACAAAAAAATCATATGCTGGAAGATGATTGCCTAACGCCATGATCAAACCGAAAACCGCAATGGTAATGGAAAAAGCAAAAACCACAAGACGTTTGGAGATCGTCTCGTCTGTCCCTGAAATTTTCCAGGATGGCAATTTCCGGATATAGGGAAGACAGCAGATCATTATAAGCGGCAGAATGCCGATATAGCAGGTGGATATCCAGAATTCGAAGAGAGTCCTCCCTCCAAACCATTTGTCGGGGTACCCTGGGCCTCCGAAGAAAAATGGAGACAGTAACGATATGATATGCGACAAGGGGAACGATGCATTCTCCAGATCCGGATTGAAGTTTTCCTTGCGGATTGAGTTGCCGATGGTCTCACATGTCGCCAGGAATTGGATCATGATGACTCCCAGTGCCAGAGCTCCTGCAATGACTGATGCGAATATCGCAGGAACGACGGCGGGACGTGTCTTGGGTGTGATGAGATGAGCGGAAATCAACATGGCGCACAGGATTAGCGTATATAGGAAAATCTGAGGGTAGCCGGAAAGGAACTGCAGTGACATGATGAAGGCCAGCAGGACCGTTTGTGGAAGTAACTCGGGAAATTTCTTTTGCCAGGCAGTTCCCGTGCCGCTAAATCCGTCCAGCAGCAATTGGACGGACAGCAGGACCCATGGAGCCCAGGCACAGGCGAAGAATATCGGGAATTCCATCTGGGCGACCATGTAGGTGCTGAACGAGAAGCATACGCTGATGAGGATTGATGGTGCCCAGTCAAGTTTCCATTGGCGGCCCAGGAGATATAATCCGAACGCACTTAGGAAAAGGTGAAGGCTCAAGGTCAATTTTATCGCCAGGGAAGTGCTTAGGAAATAGAACAATAGGGTGGGCGGATAAAATAGTCCTGCGAGTGAAGTCGAGATGAAGGGCTGTCCAAAACGGGTATACGGGTTCCACAGGGGGAAATGTCCATCCCAGAATGCCAGGCTGGCAAACTTGAAGGAAGGTATGTTCCCAATATACATGTCCCGTAAGAACGGAATCATTCCAGTAAACCAGGATTCCCAGAAGAAAATGAGCGTAAACAGGCCGAGCAACAAGGCCGCGCTTACATGCTGGTGCCGGATAAGGAAATCCTTTGGGCTGACAGGAATTTTAAGTTTCATGATGAAGGAAGATAGTCCGGAAATGGGAAG
>JANYBI010000152.1 GCA_025360875.1 Lentisphaerota bacterium | reverse complement strand
TACCCACTCAAATTGAAAACGAACCTAAAAATATTCGTAAGAGAATAAAATGCCCCAAGCCGCCGCCAGTAAACAGTTTTCCATTGATCCGGTGCTTCTGCAGCGGCTGAAGGGGATTGAGCTGAAATCGCGATTCCTGGTCCGCGGCCTCTACAACAACCGTCACCGGACTTCGGATTTCGGTTCCTCGACGGAGTTCATCGAGCACCGCGAATATCGGCGCGGCGACGAGATCCGCAGCATCGACTGGCGCGTCTATGGGCGCACGAACCGTTTCTACGTCAAGGTGCATGAGATGGAGGCGAACATGCGCGTGCAGCTGCTGGTGGATACGTCCGCCTCCATGCGTGTGCCACCGCCACCGGGACTGCCCGGCAAACTCGAACTTGCCTGCGTGATTGCAGGCGCCCTTGCCATGATGGCACAGACCCAGCAGGATTCGGTCGGGCTCATGCTTATTGGCAACCGCATCGAGGAACAGCTGCCCGCGCGCCAGGGAGTGAACCACCTGCACGAGATCTATCAGCATCTGGCGCATCCGCGCGGCGGTGGAGGCGGCAAGTTCGGCGAACTGGTGCAGGTGGCTACCGAACGGCTTGCCAGCCGCAGCATGGTTTTCCTGATCACCGACGCGCTCGACGATCCGGCCATACTTGGAGCAGCCCTGAAAAATTTGCGGGTCCGCCTCCTGGACGCCACTGTCATCCAGATTTTCGACAAGATGGAGCTCGAATTCCCTTTCGACCGCATGACCGAGTTCCGGCACCCGGAATCCGGGGCGCGCATCATCGGCGATCCGGCGGCCCTGCGCAACAAATATCTGGAACGCCTTGAGAAACATCGCCAGGCCATAGTGGACATCTGCCAGAAGGCGCAGGCTGATCTACTGCAACTTTCTAATGCCGACGACCTCGTGAAACTGCTGTCGCTGCATTTCATCCGGCGCCTGTCCGCCCCAACCGGAGGAAGATGATGGCAATCACAAGTAAAATCACTAATGAGTTCACAGTTCTGTTTACAATTTTTTCCGAGGTAGGGACGGCTCTCCGTAGCCGTCCGTCCATTCGACAAGCTACTTCGACTATGCTAAGCACAGGTCAGGACAGGCGGCGCGTTACGGAGAACGCGCCCTACCTGAAAACAAATTCACAATTTGGTATTTATTGTCTCAAAGCGGAGGTAGCTTATGCTTAACCCGCTTATGCTTCTCGGACTTCTGGGACTGGCGGTTCCAATCATCATACATCTGATCCAGAAACAGCGTTTGAAGCCGCAGATGCTGGCGACGATGCAGTTCCTGGACAAGGAGGATGTCGCCAACGCGTTTGCTCCACGGCCGCGCGATCTGCTGCAGCTGATCCTGCGGCTGGTGCTGTTGCTGTTCTTCGTGCTGCTGATGGCGCGTCTTGCATTTCCGGGACGCGAGGTCGGGCCGCGCACTCTCACCGTCATCTTCGACCAGTCATTGAGCATGCAGCAGAAAACTCCCGGCGGAAAAAGCCTGATAGAAGTGCACAAGGCGAATCTCCTGAACCTGATTGACGGACTTGGTCCGCACGACAAGATGTCGCTGCTGCTGGTCGGTGACCGGGTTGAGAAGGAAACCGGTTTCACGTCGGACAAGAGTTTCCTGCGCAAGACCGTTACGGCATTCAGGCCTGCGGACAGCGGCGCCACGGCGCTGCTGCCGGCGATACAGGCGGCCACCCGCCAGCTCCGCAACCGCCATGAGGTGAATGCCGCGGTGATCGTCTATTCAGATCAGCAGGCTGTCAATTTCCAGAGCGCTTTGAAGTCTGACCGGACGTTCGGATCCGAACTCGATCACGGCAGGGTCAAACTTTTCCTGATTGACGAGAAACGGGCTGAAGGCGAGAATCTTGCTGTGACAGGCGGCGAGTTCCATCCGGCATCCGTCTACCTCGGCGCTTCTGCGAAGTTCGCAGCGCGCCTCCACAATTTCGGCACCAAGCCGCGCAGCAGCAAGGTGACGTTCTACGAAAGCGCGCAGGCCGGAGAGAGCCGCGAGATCAATTTGGCGCCAGGCGAGACCGCCGAGATAGATCTTGTGCAGCGGTTTGAATCGCCGGTGGACGTGCCATGCCGCGTGGAAAGCGATGACGACTTGCTGCCGGGCGACAACCGTTTCACACAGCCGATGCGCATGAAGGAGCGCCGCCAGGTGCTGCTGATCACGGCCGCCACCGCGACCAATGCGGAGGAAGGTGGCGAAGAAGTCAGCTATCAGGGCGCTGATCTGCTGGCGTATGCGCTGAACCCCGGCGAGGCGCTGGGACAGGGGACGGTCGGCACATATATCAACATCCGCCGGGTGACCCCGCAGGTGCTGGAACGCGTTTCACTGCCAGTGTATTCGCTGGTGGTAGTCTACGGCAATGTCGAGATGTCGGAACAGTCGGTACGTGATCTGAAAGCATTTGTCGCCAACGGCGGCGGAGTCTGGTTCATCCCCGACGAAGCCACTGCCCCGATGCGGTTCAATGACGTGCTCCAGAATCTGCTGGGCGGGTTCATGCTCGGACAGCTCAAGCAGCCGGACACCGTGCAGACGCTGGACTTGGACGAAGCGCGACTGCAGTCACCGATGCTGCTGCCGTTGCTGCACGGGGAATGGGGCGATCTGCGTGAAGTGCACTTCCGCGAATATTTCAGTGTCACGGCCATCGGCACGGCCAAGGCTGCGCTCAACGCCGCCAACGGAGATCCGCTGCTGGTGGTAATACCGCTCGAGCGCGGCCGCATCGGAGTCCAGCTCTTCTCCTGCAACCTCACTTCAGGTTCGTTGCCGCGCAGCACTCCTTTCGTTCCAATGGTACAGTATCTTGTCGGCCAGCTCGGAAGGAGCGATCCTGCTACTGAATCCGATACAATGCGCGTCGGCGAAGTTGCCCGCATATCCCTTCCCGAGTTCCGCGGCCTAGGTGGCGAGGTCCAGGTTTCCGGTCCGGAGAAACGCTCATTCGCCATGACCGGGCCCGACAAGGACGAAATTATCATAGACAACCTGACTCTTGCCGGATCCTACGAGATCACGCATCCGGCCAAGAAAAGCGGACGCAAGCGCTGGCTGGCGGTAAATCCCGTGGAAACGGAATCCGACCTGGCCGTGCTGGGTGCCGCGGACCAGCAGAAGCTCTTCGGCACGGACAACGTGCTGCGTCTGCCATATTCTGGATTGAATGAAAAGTTCTCGCGGAGGCACGAGATTTTCGGACTTCTCATGGTGCTGGTTCTCCTGGCGTTCGTGGTGGAAGCGCTCGCCGGTCTCTGGCAGTCGCGCTCCAGCGCGAGAGCCGATGCCGCTGACAAGGAAGCCGCACGTACTGCGGCAGGAGGAGGTGTTGAGCAATGAACACGCTGCTGCATCTTCTCGGACTCGACAGTACCACGCAGGTGGAGAAGATCACCTCGTCCGTCTGGCAGTTCAGCCATCCTCTGGCGCCATGGCTCTTATATTGTATAATAGGAGCGGGTGTCATACTAGCCGGACTGAACCTGCTGCCGCAGATCGGCATGCGCAGAAGCGTGCGTGCTGGAACCGTGCTGCTGCGCCTGGCAATGGTCGTGCTGCTGCTTGTGATCCTGGGCCATCTCGAATGGCACTTCACTGCCGAGACAGCCGTGCGGCCCGAATGGACCGTGCTGGTTGACGACTCGGCCTCGATGAGTACCAAGGATGTCAATGGCGAAACCCGCTACAAGGCGGCCATGGCCGATCTTGAAAATATCCGCAAGACGGCCGGAGACAAAGTCAACCTTACGGTCGCAAGCATCAGCGGCCGCGAACTCGGTGCCGACTGCGGACAGGGGCCCACGCGCTTTGGTGACGCCCTGAACCGCACCGCACTTGCCCGCGACCGTTTCGACCAGCTGCTGCTGCTCACCGACGGACGTGACAGCGACCAGCGCGATCTCCGCAGTCTTGGCGAGGATATCCGGGCCCGTGGCGTACATGTCGCGGCAAAACTCTACGGCACGCCGCAGCCGCCGGTGGACACGGGCATTAGCGGACAGCCTGACCGTTCGGTCATCCGCCTGGGCGAAGAAC
>JANYBI010000575.1 GCA_025360875.1 Lentisphaerota bacterium | reverse complement strand
GACAGGCGTTTTTGCCTCATCAGCCGAAGAATCAGCCTTTTTCTGACATCCGATTGCCAGCATCAAAAGAGAAATACTAAATATGATTAGTTTCATTGTTCATAAAGCCCGGGCATCTGCGACGGCGTACTCGCCGTTCGTATAATGCCATTTAGTTAGGGCTTTCAATGGTTGCTTTTATTATTTCTTCCTATTGTCCATCCAATTCGAACCTTCAAAACCTTGGACATGTCCGTCAGCGAAGAGAATGTTCCCGTAGCCGTGATGATTATTAGTCGGTTTATCATATGCTATTGCGATATCAGGGGAAGTGCTTTCATTATAGCCGCCAATATAAAAATAATCCACGTATTTTTCAGTAAGCATTTCTCCATCTCTTGCATATCTGTCTGCATGTGTAATTCTATTTGTTGTCGGACAAGTATACATTTGAGGATTTTCCAAATATCCTCCTGCTCGCAACATCTCAAGGCCTTCTGCATTGTTTTTGTCAGGATACTGTCCTTTGTTTTCCTGAGAATACATGCGGATAGCAAGTCCGATCTGCTTCAGATTGTTGATACATGTGATTTTGCGGGCTCCTACTCGCTCCGAATTTAGCTTGGGGCATAATATTGTAATCAAGAAAACAAATCCAACTATTACTGTGACAAGTCCGGCAGCGGCACCTTTGTGTTTCTTTCTGCTCCACGTTATGCGTCCAGCAAGAACTCCGAATAGCAACGCAGCTAAGGCAAAAATGACACTTAAATAAATGAATCCATAGTCCACTCTCCGATGTAGCAACGCAGCTGATAAATGCGTGACGGAGAGGATGCTAAAGAAGGCACACAATGCCCAAGAAATAATTGGTGAATTCATGCTTCCTGTACGTATATCATTCTATCCTAACGATTAGAGATTATGCGGCGTTTCACCGCCGCATAGTCCCTGTTGAACTAAGTCATTCGGAGGTATGAGGATTTATCGCCCGTTGTTATTGCCGCCGCACTTACGGTAGATGATGGGGGAGTAAAAAGCAAGCGGCTGGGAGCTGTTTTGAAGTAGGTGTCCTGGAGTTGCAAGTGCTGCTGGATGGGAGAGAATGTATCTCGTATGGAACCTAGCCATCCGACGGGGTGTACAGACGACGCTTCTTGAAGAAAAGTAAAGCCAAGAAGAACGCGCAATGAATTGCGCTACTACGAGCTGAATAATAATCACAGGCAAGCCTGTCCTGACCTGTACTGAGCATGTCGAAGTAGCTTGTCGAAGGATGCCCGAGTTACATTCTTTAGAAATAAAATTTCAGCCCTTGGCTGAAATTTTATCCTTCAGCACCTGATACCCGTAATGGGCGATCAAGTAGTCGAGAAGGACAATCGCCATGTAGTTCTCGGCGACTGGCCAGATGCGGCCCGCAATCGTAGGATCACGGCGCGTTATCGCGGCAAGAGCCTTGTTCTCCATAGTGTATTTGTCGATCGTGACCTGCTTCTTGTCGATTGTGGGCGTCGGCTTGACTGCGACTCTCGCAACAATCGGCTGCCCAGTGGCGAGTCCGCCAGTGATACCGCCTGCGTTGTTGCTCATGAATTTTACCTTGCCCTTTTCGGCGCGCATGGCGTCGTTCGACTGTATGCCTGTCATGTCCTTTACCGCGAATCCTGCCCCGACCTCGACGCCTTTCACAGCGCCTATTCCGAGCATCCTGCCAAGTTCGGCGTCAAGTTTCTTGAATACAGGTTCACCGAGTCCGCATGGAACTCCGAGCGCGACGACTTCGACAACTCCGCCTGATGAATCTCCGGTTGCGGAGATCTTGTTGCATTCCGCGAGCATTGCTTCGGCTGCATCGTAGTCCGGACAGTTCACGACGTGGTGGACGCCGTATTTTTTCTTTATCGCCTTGGCATCCATCTTCGGGGTCTTGGCGCGGATGTCGTCGATCTCCTTTTCGATTTCCGCGAATATCGCAGCCTTCTGGAGGAAACGCATGTCCATGGTGATACGTTTTTTGACATATACTTCCTGGTAGAACGGGTCATAGTCGCAGCGCATCTTCTTGAAGGCGTCGGTAGCCTTCTTTACTTTGGCATAATCCATCTCGCCGCACCTGACGCCCGCCATTTCGCGAATATACGAGAAGACTTCTATTCCGCATGACTTGAGGACTTTCTTTGCGACATAGCCGGCAGCGACGATCGTGGCCGTATACCGTCCGCTGAAAATTCCGGCGCCGATGGCGTCGTCGTCCGGACCGTACTTGATGAATGAAGCATACGATGCGTGGCCCGGGCGAGGGGTCCTGTTCGTGCTCTGGTACTGCCAGACATGGATGTCGTGGCGGTCGAGATTAGGGATGAGAATTGTGAGAGGTGTGCCATTTGTATGGTTCTTGTTTCCTGCCTTTTCGATGGTGTCCCATGAGTTGAGTCCGGTATAGATTATAGGAAGATCGGGTTCTTTCCTTGGAGATGAAAGTTCGTCGGCGCCGGGTTTGCGGAGAAGAAGATCGCCGTAGATCTCCTGTTCAGAGAGAAGCATTCCCGGGGGAACGCCCTGGATGAGGGAAGTAAGGCCTTCCTGGTATGAACCGCCGGCCACGCTGACTTGGAAAAAATTACCTAAATGACAACCCATCATAAATAAATTACTCCGAAATTTATAAGTTGAAATACAAAAATACGAAGTGCGAAATCCCTTTGCAAGGGGCGTTTACAAATACTGTTAATTGCATAAAAGTCAAATTGCGGATTAAGAAAAGTGAACCTCTGAAATTCACACTAGGGTTTGCGCGATTTTGATGGTAATTCCTTTTTCCTGGAGAGATGCGCATATGTGTTCAGGCGCATTCGAGTCGGTTATGACTGTCAGCGGAACTTCATCAAGCCTCAGGAAGGTCTTGAGCGCGACCTTTCCAAGTTTTAAGCCGTCGGCAAGAATAACGCACTTGTCCGAATTTGTAGCGGCAAGCCGTTTTATTCCGCTTTCAATCGTGCTGTTGTCTGTCAATCCTTTGGACAGATCCAGGCCAGTGGTCCCGAGGAAGGCGATATCGAAATGATAGGAGGAGAGCGCCGTCTCGGTGATCTGTCCGGTGAACGCATTTATTCTGGAATTAAGTTCTCCGCCCGGAACTATGAGCCGGATCTGTTTCTTCAGTGCGATGACGTTTATGCTGTCAAGCGAATAAGTGACCACTGTCAGATCCGGCGATTCCTGAATCGCCTCGGCGAGGAAGCGGCAGGTGGAGCCGCAGTCCAGGAAGATCCTGTATCCGGGCTTTATCATGGATACGGCAAGTTTTGCAATTGACTTTTTCTCGTTTATCGCGATCCGGCTTCTTGCGCCAATATCTATTATGGCGTTTGACGGATCGTTGGGAACTGCGCCACCGTGGACCCGCCTGATGAATCCGGCGTTCTCAAGCCATATGAAGTCGCGCCTGATCGTGATGGGCGATACGTGAAAGACTGCCGCCATTTCCTCCGGTGCGGCAAAACCTTTCGAGCTTATATGTTCGACCAGACTTTTTTTACGTGAATCCATGACAAACCCGCAATGATAATATTTTGTATATGAGGCAATTTTAAAATTGCCTCATATGAGCTGATTTCAAAGTTGGAGTGCGCTGCTTTAGCGTGTGTGACCTGTTGAATGCAAAGACACACTAAAGTTGTGAACTCCAACGGGTTTATTTCCGCAACTACCGCTTTTCGTATTTTTGAAATCAGCTCAGATAATTATATAATATAGAACAATATTGATAATATTTCAACAGAAACGCTTGAAATAATGGCTTAAAATGATAAATAATTATCATTTGAGATAATTATTA
>JANYBI010000148.1 GCA_025360875.1 Lentisphaerota bacterium | reverse complement strand
GACCCACTCCCCAAGGACTTTCTCGCACATTCCGCCGCCGTAGATGTTGGCGCTGTCGAAACAGTTCCCGCCGCGCTCGTAGAAATCGTCGAAGATCACGGCGGCGTGCGGGAAAGTTGTCTGGTTGTCGACGCCCATGATAAGGCGCGATACCTGTTTTTCCAGACCTGGGATTGTCCCGTATTTCATCTTTGAATCAGCTTTGACGGCGAGGGGGCGTCTGTTCAAAGGCATCGTGAAGAACTCAGGTTTCTCCGCATCGTATACAAGCCCTATTTCCTGGCGCCACATGTCCAGCATCCTGAGGTTGCCAATCGAATCCTTGTGCGACATCGCCGGGAATTTAGCCTGCCTGTTTTCGATATTTTCTGCAACGGTGTCCGCCTCGATCCCGTAGAGCCATTCATCCGTCTGGACCGTTATCGTGCGGGGTTCCTTTTCGTCGTTGCGCTTCACTATGATTTCCGTGGAACCGCCTTCACGTGAAGGGATCCACGGTGAAGTAACCAGGATATTGCCAAGAGTGCCGTATATCCTGACTACATTTTCCTGGTTGACGGCGATGCCTGTTGCGAGATTCGCAACTATGTCGTTTCCAAATTTGGCCGTTGCCACGGCCCATTCATCGGAATTGGATTCTCCGATGTGGCCGAATCCTCTTAAAGATATCGGTTCAGCTATATCCCCGCCAAGCGCAACGCCTGCGACAAGCCTGCACATGGAAGCGCAATAGCATCCCACGTCAAGTATTCCGCCACCGCCCAACTGGTTCTTGAAAAGCCTGCTTTCGGGATTGTAGCCCGCATGGAAGCTGAAGGTCGCCTGGATGACGCGGATTTCGCCGATGACTTTTTCGCGGAGGAGCTCGACAAGTTTTTTGGTCTGGGGATGGCAGCGGTACATGAACGCCTCCATGAAGAACACATTGTTGTCCTTAGCGGCCTCCAGCATCGCCATCAGTTCATAACTGTTAAGACCGACAGGCTTTTCGCAGAGAATGTGTTTGCCTGCTTCGGCTGCTTTTATTGCCCATTCGGCATGCATCGGATGCGGCGTGGCGATATATACTGCCTGGACATCCTTGTCAGCGAGCAGTGCATCATAGGAACCGTAGCAGCGTGATATGTTAAGTTCCTTGCCGAAAGCATCGGCCTTTTCCTGGTTTCTGCTTCCGACAGCGATCATTTCGCCGGTCCTGGAATGCTGTACGCCTTTCGCGAATGCCTTGGCGATGCCACCGGCTCCTATTATGCCCCAGCGGAGTTTCTTACCATTTGAGTCCATGTGTTTTCCTTATTTATGACTTTAGGTAACCTTTATATCAGGGCATAAAAATACGATGGAAAGAAGGTTTTGCAAATTAGTGAAAATATAATGCCTCAGTCTTTCATAGTACTAACCACAGAGGTCACGGAGAATGAACTGGAATACATCTAAATATGATGAGGCTCATGGAACTCCTTCCTGACTCTGTGCACTCGAACAATGAATAATCCCCGTTCATATTTATGATGATCAAAGCTATTTAGTTGTTTAGAGTGCACAGAGGGAAAGACAAACATATTCAACATAGTTCTATGATATTTTTGAATTTCTCTGAGCCCTCTGTGGTTGGTCTTTTGGAGCCGGATCGCCTAGACTGCGGGATTACAGGAAAATTACCGAAATTAAAAATAAATCATATTATTGCTTGATTATTGACATATGCCAGATATATTGGGTGCTGTTAGAAAAGGTGGCTAGTCAGCTGCCGACGGTTATTGTGGTGCCTGCCGCAAATAGGTACCTCGGGAAATGTCGTAACGCCATGGACAGATCTTCGAAGAAAAAAGAAATATGGCGACGATGAAGGAAGAGTACAATGAATCTCTATGTTGGCAATCTTGCCTACGAGGTAACCGACGAAGATCTTAAATCCGCATTCCAAACTCACGGAGACATCGAATCCGCACGAGTGATCATGGATCGCGACACAGGTCGTTCAAAAGGTTTCGGATTTGTAGAAATGCCCAAGGCCGACCAGGCCCAGGCAGCAATCGCAGCTCTCAATGGAACCCAGCTGAGCGGAAGAGCAATCACCGTTAACGAAGCACGCCCCAAGCCCCAG
>JANYBI010000552.1 GCA_025360875.1 Lentisphaerota bacterium | reverse complement strand
ACCTTAAGTCCGACAGGCTCCTGAGGCGGCGCCATAGGCGACCAGGGCCAGCGCTCCGAAACAGACAAGACGCCTGTGATAGATTGGCAGGGATAAGGCAATTGCTTCGTGAGGGAATTTTAAAACGCGGAATCCAGGAGTCAGAAGACAGAATCCAGAATTGAACTTGAACTCAAATTATCTTATATTCTGAATCCTGACTTCTGAATTCTGACTACTTTTGAAATTGGCTCTCGTAATTCGATATTCGAATGTTCGTCTGTTCGATATTCCTGTATTCAGGTATTTTCTCTTCTCCGGATTTCCTTGCCCGCCCTTATCATTGCGAGATATGCCTCGGAGGGCACGTATAGCGGGATGGAATTTCCGGAACCCAGCGCATATCCGTTGGCAGTTGCGCGGAACCTGGTGACTGATTCGAGGACGTATTTGTAAATCTCTTCAGGCGACATCCTGCACAGCAGGTCGGTATCAATGCCTCCGAAAAGGCCTATCTTCTTTCCGTATCTGGTAATCCATTCGTCATATGGGGCAATGGCGTCCTCGTTGGAATGCTTGGCGTCAATTCCGGCGGAGATCATTTCATCCATCACGTCGAATATGCATCCGCATGAATGTAGGAGGAAAGGTTTTCCTGAAGAGTGGATCACCTTGATGACTCTCCTGTACTGAGGCACGACATTGTCTATGATGGTCTGGGGCGCGAGCAGGGTCGAGGTTTTGAAACCCATGTCGTCGCCTATCCTGCACACTGCATATCCGTCGGCATGGCGTTTCATGAATTCCGTCCAAAGTTCCACGAGCAGATCGCCGATTCTCACGAAAAGCTCGGAGAAGGTGTCAGGTTCATCAACCTGCAGCATGCAGAGCGACTCGAATCCGACAAGGTCCTCGGCGATTTCAAATACGCCATTGCCGATTCCGCCTACCGCCTTCATTCCCGGCGGAAGCATTTTTTTCATGGCATCAAATTTTTTGTCGAAGGCGTCCCAGTACATGCCCGGCAGTTTTTTCCAGGGATATTCCTCGAGTTCTTTACGGTTGTGGATGGCGCCTGGCATATGATTGCCGAGTGCCCCCGCGTTGGGAAGCATTGCGCAGACACAGCATTCAAATGAGACGGTGTCATATTCGTGCTTCAGGAAGAAGCCATTGAAGTGGCGGAAATATTCCTCGGTATCGGCCTTTCCTCCGTTTATGAGATCCTTGAATTCCACTCCGAGGATCCTTTCCATGGATTCTGGGTTTATGAGGTGTTCGTAGAATGGCAGTCTTGCCGGCTTCCTGTTCCTGGCCGCCGCCTCGATGTTCCTGTAGTCCGGAGCGAACTCCTTCATGATGTTCTCCATATTGCTGTATTATGATATATTTTTCTTTCAGTGCCATACTATTCACACTGAAAGAAATATATTCTAACAATAAAATGATATGAAAATTACTGTTTTATGATATTTTCTTTATAATATAACATGGAGACCGCATGCCTGCTTATAACCATCTGACTTATAGTGACTGCAGCGCTCCCGACAAGCCATTCGAACTTGTCTTCCATAATGTTTCGAAGCCGGAAGTGAAATTGCACACGCATGATTTCATGGAGCTGTTCTGGATGCAGAAAGGAAGATGCATCCACCTGATCAACGGCGAAAAGGTCGAACTTGCGCCAAATGATTTCGGATTTGTCATGCCCGAGGATCTCCATGGATTCCGGTGGATTGACGGGAGAAGCTACAGGATTGCGAATCTCGCATTCCGTCCCGGTGTCATGTTGAAAATCCTGAAAAGGCATGCGCTTGGAAAAGATCCCTTCTGGGGAAAGAAGGCCGGAAAGATGAGACTGTTAAGGCTTTCACCGGAGGACGGTTCCTGGCTCGATAACGGATTCAGCGATCTCGGACGGGGTCCAGCAAGTGAGCTGGCGCTTGAACATTTCCTCCTGTCTCTCATTCTCAAAATTTCGCCTTCTGCGGAGGAAGGAAAGTTTGACAAGTGTCCGGCCTGGCTCCGTGATGCCTGCATGCTGATGTCAAAACCTGTAAATTTCTGCAAGGGGCCGCGTCAATTTGAAAATATTTCCGGCAGAACTCTCGCCCATCTCTCGAGAATCCTCAGACATTCCACCGGGAAGACACCTGTAGAATGGATCACTGAATGGAGGATGAAATATGCGGCTGAAAGACTTTCAGCGACGTCCGAGCAGATACATGATATCGCTGCAGAATGCGGATTCAGCAGCCTGGGAAGGTTCTACAGCGTTTTCAATCAATGGCACGGGACTTCCCCGCGGCGTTACCGCATGCGGAGCTCGCACGCATTTCCTGTGCAAGGCAGGAAATGACGGAACGCCGGCGTCCCGCCGGCATTGAATAAATTTAGTTGCCGGCAAGATGTTTACCCGCCTCTGGCGGCGCCTTAGGCGACCAGGGCCGGCGCTCCGCCAGTTATTTTGCAACTCCGGGCCAGTCATCGGTACGGAAAGGCGAAGCCGGCAGGTCAGACGAGTTATAAAGATTGCAGACCGGATTGTCGGCCCAGGCATAACGCACCGAAGCGGGTTTTGAAACCTTCGGGCTTGATACGACAACTGTATTGCCGTCGATTATGGCGTCCGCCCATACGAATTTCCTGCCTGCCACGGCGGAGCCTTTAGGCGAAGACGGGTCCTTGCCAGCTATTGAGAAGCCTTCAAGCTTCTTGCCGTGCGCAACGAGACCGCCGCCGACATGATCAAATTTCAAGCGGATCTTGTTCTGCTCGGTTTTCATGGACTTGTAGAGAGGGCCGGAATATACGATATCCTTGAATCCGTAGTCCTTTGCCAGAGACGCCAGAGCTAGGCGAAGCCCGACATCCTGCTTGTTGCGCGGATGGATGTCGCTTGCCTCTCCGATATCGATGATGACCGCCATTCCTGTATTCGGAAGTGAAAGTGTCATGGACTGCGCCTCGCGCAGTTCCGCCCAGGCGCTTTCATCAGGATTGGCTTTCGAGGGATTGAAGTTGGCCAGCTGTACGAAATAGAATGGGAAACTGCCCTGTTTCCAGGCTTTCCTCCAGCTCTTTATCATCATCGGGAACAGCTTGCGGTATTGTTTCGCCTTGTCGACATTGGAACAGCCCTGGTACCAGATCGCACCCTTGATCCCGTAAGGGAGAATAGGCTTGATCATGTTGTCGAACAGGATGTGGGGCGAGTTCGGATTCCCCTGTCCGAGCGGTGCTGCGGGAGGAGGCTGGACAATTCCGAAATTCGCCTCGATCTCATATTTCCAGATTCCCGCCAGGGGAATCGGAGTGGCGTTGCTGTCGTGTGCCGGATTCAGTTTCATCTGCGCATGGTTCCCTATGAAACCGCCCTGGTATATGTTGCTGAACACGCGCACGGCGATCACATTGTGTCCGGCCTTAACAAGGTTTCCCGGAACTGAATACACGCGCGGAGTGCACCAGGCGTCG
>JANYBI010000549.1 GCA_025360875.1 Lentisphaerota bacterium | reverse complement strand
AAAAAGGCAATATCCGCGAGGATTTCGACAGGGACAAGCTGCGCGCCGGAATGGTGAAGGCCTGTGAGAAACGGCCTGTCAATCCCGAGGACGTCGACAAGGTCGTGGACGGAATAGTCTCGGCGATAGAGAAGGACTTCGACCGTGAAGTCTCCAGCAACGAGATTGGGCGGAGAGTGATGAATGCGTTGAAGGAGCTCGATGAGGTCGCATATGTGAGATTTGCCTCGGTCTACCGCAAATTCAGCGATGTCGAGCAGTTTATAACGGAAGTAAGGAAGCTTGACCAGAAATGATAAATCTATCCAGTTCAGCGGTCATAACGGTATATGAGGACGGGACGAGGAGGAACTTCGAATTCGACGAACTCCAGTCGCGCCTCTACCAGAGCTGCCTGTCCTGCGGGATAAATGACGGCAGTCTTGCCGAGGACATTACGCTTTCGGTGGAATATGTCCTGAAGAAGATTTCCTCGGGTGGGCGTATCTTTGCAGTTTCCGAGGTCAATAATTTCGTGGTGAGGATGCTTGAGGAGGCCGGATATCCGGAACTTGCCGAAAGCTTTTCGCGCCAGAACAGGATTCAGAAACTTGATGTCAGGCCTGACTTCAACCTGATTTCCGGAATCATATCGGGGCATCTTGCCGTTGAAGGGGAGGAGCTGCAGCTGATAGTCCATAAGGTAGTCTCCTCCTGCGGCATATTGAACATCGATCAGGCGTCTCCCGCGCTCATACTTGAGCTGGCCCGCTACTACCGAGGGAAATCCTATGATCTCAAGACTGTTTCGCTTGGCGTTCCAAAAATGAAGTCCCAGAGTCCATGGTGCCTGAAGAGGGAGGAGATATTGTCTTCCGTGTCGGCCGACACCATGAGGCTGATCTCATGCGGCGCTGTCTCCACTGGCAATGTCAGCCGGCTTTTCCCTTCACTGAAGATCGACATCAACCTTGCTTCGGCCGCGGCTCATTTTTTACTTGATAAGCATTTGACAGAACTTGCCGTTCTTCCCTGTTTCCGCGCCTGCGCCTCGGGGGTCAATGAAATATCATCTGTTTCAAGGGGATTGTATCTCAACTATCTCAACAGCTGCGGCTCTGATGGCGCGGAAGCGCAGCTTCCCGTATTTCTAAGGCTGAACGAGATAGCCGTATTTTCAGAAACGTATCTGGATACGAAATGGCCTGAATCACGCACGTGTGTAAGCGAAATGGCGGCCATGCTTGCAGGCATGCTTGACGCAGGCATCTCCGTCAGGGATATCCCTTCCGGCAATAAACCTTAAAAATACGATAAAAATTTTGATTAATCCGTATTCTGACATTATATTTCGGAAATAGTAAAATTTATGGAAGATGCTTATGTCAGGACCTGCTCCACAAAAAGGATCTAACTTTACCGATTACGTCATCAAGGTCGTGAGCGGTGCTATGAAGGGGACTGAGTTTCCCGTAAAGACCGCCGTTCTTTCAATCGGCCGTTCTTCCGAAGCAGAAATCCAGGTACATGATACCCTTATCTCACGCACTCATACCCGACTCAGCTTCGAGAACGGAAACTGGTATATCGAAGATCTGAACAGCACAAACGGCACATGGATGGTCGGGCAGAAAGTAAGCTCCAAGTCATTGTTTCCCACGAAAACCTCGGTAAGGGTGGGAAACACGATATTCGAACTGTACAACCTCTACACCTCGCGCGATGAGACGCAGTCCTTCTCCATTCCTTTCGTCTCCTACAGGATCCAGCCTGAAACGCTGACTTCCACGTCCGGCTCGAAGCCCACCATGCCGGTACAGATCGATCCTATGCGCATTGCACGCGAGGAGAACAAGCGCCTTTCGGCTATATACAAGTTCCAGAACCTCATTGCATCAATATTCAATGAAAGGGAGCTGTGCCCAAGAATCCTGAGCGCGATAAACACGATAATGCATTCTGATAAATCATATCTCCTGGTCTACAACCTCACCAGCGGCAATTTTGAAGCTATCGCCGGCAGAACTGGGGATGCCCCTATGGAACCAATTGACTCCACCGCCATCAAGAAGGTCATAGTCGAATTTGTCAAGGAGAACAGGGAGGCCGTCCTTTCAACCAACGCCGACAAGGCGAAGGGCAAGGTGGCGGTCGCCGGCGCCAGCGGCAGCGGTGTCATGATTGAAAACACAATGTGCGTGCCCATGCTCGGAAAACAGCAGCTCAACGGCATGATCTATCTCACGATGACCCATGACAAGGAACAGTATACCGAAGACGATCTAAAGCTGCTTACTGTCATCGGACATACCGCCGGAATGGCTCTTGAGAACAGCAGGCTCATCGAATTCAACCTCAGAAATGAACGGCTTGTCGCCACTGGCACGACCGCCGCGCATCTCTCACATTATATCAAGAATATCCTGGCCGGTCTCGACGGGAGCCTCAGCCTCCTCAAGATGGGAATCGATGAAAAGGATTTCGGGCTGGCCAATGAATCGCTGCATATCCTCGCAAAGAACCACAGGCGTCTTGGAAACCTCGTCCTCGACCTCCTCAACCTGACGAGCGAACAGAAGCTCAATATGAAGATACAGGATATCAAGCCGATACTTGAAGATGTGAACGAGCTTCTCGGCCCACAGCTCAAGCAGGATGGAATCACCCTGCTGTTCACTCCGGAGACAATGCAGCTGCCGCTTTTTGCCGAGGTGGATGCAAAAGGCATACACCGTGTGCTCCTGAACCTGATCCTCAATGCGGAACATGCGATCCAGGAGAAGAGGGAGACTCTCGATCAGAAGGATATAGGCAACATAACTGTCAATGCCTACTTTACGCAGGACAAGGAATCGATAGTGTTCACAGTAACTGACGACGGTATTGGCATAAAGTCCGAGAGCGCTGACAAGATATTCGATCTCTTCGTGACTTCAAAGGGTGCTGGTGGAACAGGTCTGGGCCTGACGGTTTCGAAGAGGATCATCGACGGTCATGGTGGAAATATATTCGCAACTGGTGAAGAAGGTAAGGGCTGCGTAATGACTTTCACTATTCCTGTCAGCCACAACGATGCCAGCACATCCACGCGTTCGATAAACAGGAATATATTCAAATCATCCAGTCCCATAGCATCTCCGGCGTCTCCTCAGGCATAAGCGAGCCTTTGCCCAGCCTCTACTTCAGTTTCGCCATGTAGATCTTCTGGTAACCACAGTCTGCTGCGAGCGTATATGATTTCATGTTGAAGCGTTTTGCTATCGCATCCATTTCCCCGTTGTTTCTGGCGACTGCAAAAATGCTTTCAATGCCGTCCAACGAATCAATCTTTTTCCCAGGCCTGTCGAAAACCAAGAATTTGTCGTCGATCCTGAGTATCCGGCTGTAGAAAATTATTGACGGATAGTCGGCGGCGAAATCTACG
>JANYBI010000525.1 GCA_025360875.1 Lentisphaerota bacterium | reverse complement strand
AAACTGCAAAAAACTATTCCGGTCCATTTGAGATGAAGGAGAGCGGTCGGATTACGGCGTGTTCCGTTAAAGCCAATGTTGACGGCGGAGTTACAAGCCTTCCCAAAATACTGGACTGTCTGAAGATGCCGCTCCGTGATTCTGTTGAACTGAAGAAGCCGGTTCCAGGGCTGCGCTATGCTTGCTGGAAAGGCGCATGGGAAAGTTTGCCGGCCTTTGAGAAGATACAGCCATTCAAGATTGGTGTCACAGCAAAGATAGACTTGGATGCATTTGGTATGGACAAGTATTTTGCAACCAGGTATTCAGCTCTCATCAAAGTTCCCGCAGATGGCCTATACCGTTTCAATATTGAAGCAAGTGGACAAGCAATCATGAAAGTCCATGGCGTCGAAGTACATCGCCGACCGTCTAAAGGAGCAGGGACAAAGGTTGAATTCCATGTCGGACTGAAAGCCGGATATCATCCAGTCGAGATTTATTACATAAAGGGTGAAGGGGAATCTGGATTGAAAATCGAATGGGAGGGAGCTGGATTCCCGCGGTCAGTCCTGCCGGAAAACATTTTCTTCATTGATGAAGCAATAACTCCATAATGCCGTTGCAGCGGAATTTCTACCTCTCGAAGTTCTTCGCCATCGCGATAGCGCGCATCATGGCTTTCGCCTTGTTGCAGGTCTCCTCGTATTCCGCTTCCGGCACTGAATCCGCGACTATTCCGCCGCCGGCCTGTATGTAGGCGATGCCGTCCTTGATGAGGGCTGTCCGGATTGTTATGCAGGAATCCACATTGCCATCGAACGAGTAATACGCCACGGCGCCGCCGTAGGTGCATCTCCTCTCCTTCTCAAGCTCGCTGATTATCTGCATCGCCCTTATTTTCGGAGCGCCGCTAAGAGTCCCGGCCGGGAAAGTGGAGCGCATCACCGAGTCTGAATCATATTTTTTGGCGAGTGTGCCAGTGACTTCTGAAACTATATGCATCACATGGCTGTATTTTTCAACGGTCATGAGCTTTTCAACTTTTACAGAACCGGTTTCGGCGATCCTGCCAATATCATTCCTCGCCAGATCCACGAGCATGATGTGTTCGGCGCGCTCTTTCGGATCCGCCAGCAGTTCCTTCTCGAGGGCATCGTCTTCTTCAGGAGTTTCCCCGCGCTTCCTGGTTCCGGCAATCGGGCGTATCGTGATCTTCCTGTTGTCGCAGCGGGCATTGAGTTCAGGCGATGCGCCGACCAGTGAGAAGTCGTCGCAGTTCAAAAGGAACATGTAAGGGGAGGGGTTTAGCATTCTCAGGGAACGGTAGACTGAAAACGGAGATGATTTAGTCTTGACCGAGAACCTCTGTGAAAGCACGGCCTGGATTATGTCGCCATCCAGGATGTATTGCTTGGCCTTTGCCAGCATGCCGCGATATTCTCCGAGCGTCTTGTTGGATTTGACCTCGATCTTGTCTTCGGGGGTCTCCAGGTCGGCAGGAGGAATTGTGAGCGGCTGCTTCAGGCGGTCGACCAGCTTCCTTATCCTTGCGACGGCATCATCATAGATTTTTGTGGCATCTTTCCTGTCTTTGACATGCGCCTGTGCTATGATCTTGATCGTGTGCCTCACCTTGTCGAACACCAGGAACGTGTCGGTGATCATGAAAACGGCTTCGGGAACATCGGCGGGTTTCATTTCCGGCTGGACGACTGACGGCTCGACTTCGCTCACTACATCATAGGAGACATATCCGACTGCGCCGCCTGTGAAACGTGGCAGGCCCTTTACGGCTACAGGCTTGAACGAGCTCATCAGGCTATGTATCTGTTCAAAGACATCTTTCCCTTTGATTTCCTTTTTGGTATTGCCAGATGTGAGGACGCCTTTCCCATTCCTGTGCGTGAACACGGAGGTAGGCTCCGCACCGAGGAACGAGTATCTGGCGACATTCTCGCCACCTTCGACGCTCTCGAGCAGGAATGAATATTTCAGGGGGACGCCGTGTTTGTCGAACGCGATCTTGCGATATGCCGAGACAGGTGTTTCGGTATCGGCTATTATTTCGGAAAAGACCGGAATAACATTTCCCTTTTCCGCAAGTTTTTTAAATTCTTCAAGGCTTGGTATAATCATAAGGACATCCGATGCATATTGATAGAAAAATACATATTTAATGTGTTAAAATATACATGAATCCGCTTTAAAAAAGCTCTTTAAGCAATAATTTAAAAAAAATCCTCAAATCAAAACACGGGAGTATTAAAATGAGTACAGCGAGACCTGACTTTGAAAAACTCATGGAACGCAAGAGAAATTTCAAAAATTCAGAAAGAAGGCTTGTAGGACATATCCCGACAATTGCGATCACTCCAGTTGTCGACGGCAGGACAGGCGCCTACGAGTCCAACGTCGAAGGCACATGGAAGATGGTCCGGAAAGTATATGACCTCATTTCTGAAAACGTCGTTCTTCCCGATGGAACTCCTGTGAAAATAGTTGTCGCTCCGGAAATAGTCTACGGCGCGCGTACCGGTGCCATCGCACAGGAATATTATGCCAAGGAAGGCGTATCGGCAAATATCTGGGTCAGCCGCTCATGGGCGTACAGCGATGAACTGATGTCCGCATGCCAGGGAATTGGA
>JANYBI010000515.1 GCA_025360875.1 Lentisphaerota bacterium | reverse complement strand
TCGAACAGCACCGGCATCACAGAGATTCTGTGCCGCGCCGCAAGCTCTAAAAAACAGTTAAAACGTTCCTTGAAAGCATCTGGGGCATGTTTCCAGACCAGGTATTGCACAAATACCCTCGTTGTGTTGTAGCCGATCGCTGACGCCCAGCCCAGTTCCCGATCAATTACATCGCGTTCGAAAGTTTCCTCCTGCCACCATTCTGTGGTATTGCAGGCATAGCTTGGTACATAGTTGAACCCAAAAAGCCATGGTTGTTTCAAATACCACGAATGCGATCGTTCTGTATCCCATCGGGTCATCATCGTATCCTCCTTATACAGATTTCTACTCTCTTGCACGGGAAGGCTCATGTATTGGCAGGTTGCGATCTAGTCTGAAATTGCTTGAATATTTTACAATTGGAATCAAACAGGTGCTTCGACCTGGTTGATGATTTCCTGGACTACGGACTGTTTTTTTATTCCCGAATATTGCGCCTTGTTTTCAAGAACGAGCCGGTGGGCGAGTACTGTTACGGCAAGCGATTTTACGTCATCAGGAAGAACATAGTCCCTGCCAGCGACAAATGCCTTGGCCTGTGAGCACCTGGAAAGAGTCAGCAGGGCCCTCGGACTGGCACCGAGTCTTATCCTGGGATCCTTCCTTGTGGCGCGGATTATCTTCACCATGTAGGATGCTATCGATTTTTCTATTCCTACTTTTTTAACTTCTTCCTGCAGCTGGCATATCTGGGTGCAGTGTATTACCGGCTTCAGCGATGATATCGGATCCGATTCCTTGCGGGAATACAGGATTTCGAGTTCGCTTTTCTCGTCAGGATATCCAAGGATTATCTGCATCGAAAACCTGTCAAGCTGGGCTTCCGGAAGAGGATATGTTCCGTGATATTCGATCGGATTTTCAGTCGCTATGACAAGGAAAGGCTGTCCCAGATGGTAGGTTTCGCTTTCTACCGTGACCTGTCCTTCGTTCATGGCTTCAAGGAGGGCCGACTGGGTTCTCGGTGACGCCCTGTTGATTTCATCGGCAAGAAGTATGTTTGTGAAGAGCGGCCCCTTTCTGAAATGGAAATTGCCGTCCTTGGGATTATATACGGGTGAGCCGATGATGTCATAGGGAAGAAGATCCGGGGTGAACTGTATCCTGTGGAATGTTCCGTCAATGGAAAGCGCAAGGGCCTTCGCCATGGTGGTCTTTCCGACTCCAGGCACGTCCTCCATCAGGACGTTTCCTCCGCTACATAGGGCGATTATGAGAAGTTCAACGGCCTCAGCCTTTCCGGAAATGACGGATGATAGGTTCTCCCTGATCCGCGCTATTGCGTCCATGTTCGATTGTTCCATCAGAGGCCTATGCTTTCCCTTATCTGTTTCATAGTGGTTTCAGCCGTCTCATTAGCCTTCTCAGCGCCTTTCTTCAGGAAGGAATCAACATATGACATGTCCTTGAGCAGCTCTTCCCTTCTGTTCCTGAAAGGCCTGAAATACTCCCAGAAGACATCGAAAAGCTCTTTTTTCGCATGGCCGTATCCATAGCCGCCTTTACGGTAATTCTCCGCCATCGTCTCTGCCTGTTCCTTGGAGGCGAACAGTTTGTATATGGAGAATACCGGGCACTTCTCAGGATCCTTCGGTTCTTCAAGGGATTTTGAATCGGTTATGATTCCCATGAATTTTTTCCTGAGCTCTTTCTCATTCCCGAAAAGTTCTATGGTATTGCCGTATGATTTTGACATCTTCTGGCCATCAGTTCCGGGAACGACAGCGACATCATCCCGGATCTGCGGCTCCGGAAGAGTCAATATTTCGCCATATTTGTTGTTGAAGCGCTGTGCAATATCGCGCGCGACCTCAACATGCTGCTTCTGATCCTTCCCGACCGGAACTATATTCGACTTGTATATGAGAATGTCTGACGCCATCAGTACCGGATAAGCGAAAAGACCATGGTTCGGACTCATTCCGTGCGCGAGCTTGTCCTTGTAGCTATGGCACCTTTCAAGAAGTCCCATGGGAGTCACGCATGATAGAATCCATGTCAGCTCGGGAATGGATCTTATATCCGACTGCTTGAAGAAAACAGTTTCCTCGGTAAGTCCGCAGGCGATGAAATCTACAGCGACACTCTTCACCCTCTCTTTAAGCTGGGCGGGTTCAGGCAATACGGTAAGCGCGTGGTAGTCGGCGATGAACAGGAAAGCCTCGCCTTTCCTGGACAGTTCCATTGCGGGCTTCATCATACCGAAGTAGTTGCCGATGTGTATGGTGCCGGAAGGCTGTATGCCGGATAGTATTCTCATATTTGGAACTTAGTTATACATTTGTTTAAGATCCTGGCTGTCCTTGATCTTCTCTTTTGCCTTTTCGATGCATTTGTCATTTGCAGGCGCGTCGCTATGGGTGTTGATGAAATCCTGGTACTCTTTTATGATCGCATCAATCTCAACCTTGTTCGTCAGCGGCATTTTCTTGACTTTCGTGGCAAGGGCGCTGTAATCTGAATACAAGGGGGAAGTCGAGAGTCCGGACGGGAGCCTTGCGGCAGGAGTCGTCTGGGCGCCAGGTTGCAACTGGGGGGTAGGAGACTGCTGCGCGGCTGGAGGAGGAGCTTTCATGCCCTTGATTTTCTGGGGGATCTTCAGCACAAGGACTATAAGGAATATAATGATAGCTATGAGGACAGAGCCTCCAAGGATGATAAGCATTATGGTTGTCTTCTTCTTCTTCTTCAGCAATATGAGTCCGGAATGAGTCATCTCAAGATCAGCAGGAACTCCCATCCTGGTCTGGGTCTTTTCCCTTGCCGGTGTCTTGTCATTGCCGCCGACTGCTGTTTCCTTCTTGTCCTTATCATCAGGCTTCTTCGCCTTGTCATCAACGGATGTCTTTTCGCCATCTTTCTTATCTTTGTCTGCCGGAGGTTTTATTCCAGGTTTGGTAGCGCCCGGAACAGGTGGTTTACCGCCAGGAACTTTCTTCTTGAACGGGGGTGGCGGCGGCAGGCCTTTCACGCCAGGCTTTTTAACGGGATCCGGTCCTTTCTTCACGCCGTCCTTTGGTTCATCCTTGGTTTCCGGCTTTTTCTCATCCTTGCTTTCAGAAGGTTTCTTTTCGGCAGTGGCGGAATCTTTTGGAGCTTCGGTCTTCGGAATCTCTTTCGCTGGCGACTCAACGGCAGGCAAGGTTTTTTCATCTGCAGGCTTAAGTTTGACTTCCTCGGTCTTCACTTCCTTCTTATCTTCAGCTTTTACATCTGCAATCTTGATTTCAGACGAGAGCTTCAATTCGGTCGACAGTTTAGGTTCTTCAACAGGCTTTGCAATTTCATCTTTTTTAGGTTCTGCCATAGGGATAACAGGCGCCGGTGTCACGATAGGAGGCGGAACCGCAACGGGAGTCGGAATTTGTATTTGAGCAGATGGCTTGTCTTCGGTCTTGATTGCGGTCTCAGGGAGCTTTTTCGACTCTTCTTCCTTCTTCCTGGCTGCTTCCTCATCCGCTTTTTTCCTGGCATCATCCTCGGCTTTCCGCCTGGCATTTTCTTCGGCAACTGTCCTTGCGGATTCCTCGAATTCCCTTCTGCGGATCTCAAATTCCTCGCGTTCCTTCCTGAGACGCTCTTCAGCTTCGGCACGCTCTTTTGCAAGCTGGGCCGCGAGTCTTTCAGCCGTCTCCTTGGCTGCCTTGGCGGCGGCTTCTTCAGCAATACGCCTGCGTTCAGCTTCCTCAGCAATACGCTTGAGTTCGGCTTCTTCGGAGATGCGTCTGCGCTCGGCCTCCTCAGCGGCAATTCTTGCTCTTTCATCGGCAAGCCTCTTGTCGGACTCTTCCCGTTCCTTGCGAATTCTCTCCTCGGCTATCCTATGGGCTTCGCGGAGTATGGACTCATGTCTTTCCGCCTCGATTTTAACCTGTGCATCAAAGTCCGACTGCTGGTTCTGTGCAGAATTGTAATATGATTGCTGCTGTTGCGCCGGCTGAGCATATGACTGCTGCGGCGGCCGCTGGGCTGACGACGGCATCTGAGGTTGGGATTTCGGCATCGCAGGGCGCTGGCTTGACTGCTGCAATGGCCTGGCATGCTGAACTATTCTTGATTGAGACGGAGGAGGAGGAGGTGCGGCCGGTCTAGGCGCTACCTGCTGTGTCTGTCCTATTTTCTGCGCTCCTTTTGGAATGAATTTAAGAGAGGTGCCGGCCGCCTTGGGCCTCTGCATCGGTTCCTGGGGCTGAGGAGGAGGCACGGTCTGGGTAGTCTTTTGAAAAGTTATCGGCTGTGTTGGAGGTCGCATCCCCAACTGTGAAGACGAAGCTTTCTGTGCCGGTGGTGGCGCTGATACAGGCTGGGTAGCTTTAATCTGCGACGATGCCTGCATAGGAGGAGGCTTGGTCTTCGACAACGTAAATGTCTTCTTCCGGTTATCCTTGGCGGCAGGTTGAGACAGGGCCGATGAAGCATTGGCAGGCTGGGTTGTGGACTTCTGTGCCAGCTCATCTTCATATTCATCATCTCTTTCAGGCTCTGGCCACTGTTGCTGGAGAGGAGGTGGTGGTGTCGGTATACTCGTCTGAGGTTTCTGTTGTGCATAGGGTATCCCCGCATCTTTTTTCCCAGCAGTTATCGGGGAGAATCCGCCAGTAGACGAAGTAGAATTGAGCATGCCGCCAAAGCCTATGTTGACCGCCTTGGCTACCTTGACAACCCTCTTTGGCTGTGAAGGTTCGCCCAAGACTTCACCTCGGGATACCTTGATGGTTGGCTCTTCGCCATCTGCAAATTTGGAATCGGGTTTGTCCGGAGGAGGAACGGCATTTAGCGGTGTCATCATGCCGCCGCAGTTCGGACATTCGACCTGGCTTACAAGTTCATCGAGATCCCCGACAACCTGGCAGGCAGAGCATTTGTATTCAAAAGACATATTTAAAAGGATGATCCTTAAATTTTAGTGATTGATATTTTACATTCCAAACCGTTAATATCAGCCGAAACACCTTTTTCTTCAAGTGGAGTTTGAACAAGTTTTAACGCCAAAGTTTCATTTCTTATATAATCATTGAAACTATCCAGTGAAGCCGCGAGTTCAGGATCTCCCGAGAACGATATCCCTATCCTGTCTGAAACCTCGAATCCTGATTCCTTCCTGAGGTTCTGTATCCGGCTTACGAACTCCCTCGCAATCCCTTCCTTCTTAAGCGCGGCATCTATTGCCGTGTCAAGCGCGACAGTGATCTCGTCTTCGGTCGCAACTGTCAGGCCTTCCTTCTCTTCACGCTGAATTAATACATCTTCCTTGGTCACTTCGTATTCATTCCCATTTGAAAAGCGGATTTTGTGCGTTCCGCCGTTGACAAGACTGTGCAGGGTCTGGCTGTCAAGAGTTGCGATCATCGATGCAGCCTCCTTCATATCCTTCCCAAGTTTTGCCCCGAGTGATTTGAAGTTCGCCTTTGCATTCCATTTTACCAGACCGGTGTCATCCGCGCGGAACTGCACTTCCTTTACATTGAGTTCTTCAGCTATTATGTCGGAAGTTCCGGCGAGCATCTCCCGTGTCGCATCCGAGTGGGCTGCGATGATGACTTTTTGCAACGGCTGGCGTACACGTATGGAGAGCTGTGAGCGCAAGTGTCTTCCGAGGGAGACCGCCCTGATTGTGTGTTCCATCTGCTTCTCCAGCCTTTCATCCCTGCGGTTTGACTCTGGCTGAGGATAATCGCATAGATGGACAGACTCAGGCATTCCGGAAGATTTCAGATTCCTGTATATTTCCTCGGTTATATAAGGTATGAACGGGGCGGCGGTCTTGCAGAACGTAATAAGCACATAGTGCAGGGTCCTGTAGGCGTCATCCTTGTCGCCGTCGTTCTGGCTTTTCCAGAAACGGCGTCTGCTCCTCCTGATATACCAGTTGGTCAGATCGTCAATGAATTTTTCGAAGCGGTTCGCCGCCTGCTGCAGCTGGTAGTGATCCATTGCGTCGGCTATCTCTCCAACCATCTCGGAAAGAGATGAAAGTATCCAGAGGTCAAGCGGATGCCGGGGGTTTTCTGGCGCACTTGGAACAGCAGGCGGATCCCATTTGTCGAGGTTCGCGTAAGTTACGAAGAAGCTGTATGAATTCCAGAGCGGAATAAGAACTCCGCGCAGGATATCCTTGATTCCAGGTTCTGAGAAACGCAGATCCTCCCCTCTTACAACGGACGACCCGAGAAGGAAGAGCCTCAGCGAGTCAGCGCCATAACTGTCGATTATGCAATTGGGATCCGGATAGTTCTTCTTGCGCTTCGACATCTTCTGTCCGTCTTCCGCAAGCACAAGGCCGTTTACCACCACGTTCTTGAATGCGGCCTTGTCGAAAAGGGCCGCGCTCAGGACTATGAGAGTATAAAACCATCCTCTTGTCTGGTCAAGGCCTTCGGCGATGAAGTCTGCAGGGAAATTGGCTTCGAAATGCGCCTTGTTCTCGAAAGGGTAGTGCTGTTGCGCATAGGGCATCGAACCGCTTTCGAACCAGCAGTCGAGCACTTCCGGAATCCTGACCAGCTTGTCACCGCCTTTTGACGACGGCAGATAGATGTTGTCTGCAAAATGCTTGTGGATATCCGGTATCTTCTGTCCAGTAAGCTTTTCAAGTTCGGCGACAGAGCCAATGCATACGGTTTCTCCGGTCTTCGGGTTGCGCCATATTGGAAGAGGGCATCCCCAGTAGCGGTTCCTGCTGATCGCCCAGTCACGCGCGTTCTCAAGCCATTTTCCGAATCTCCCGTCGCGTATATGCGGAGGCACCCAGTTGATTCCACTGTTCGCCCTCAGCATTTTCTCCTTGATGGGATCTATTTTGACGAACCACGTCGATATGCTCCTGTAGATCAGCGGGCTGTCATCACGCCAGCAGTGGGGATAATTGTGGAGTATGGTGCCGCGATGGACAAGCTTGCCCTCGGTCTTCAATCTCCTTATGATGTCCTTGTCGGTCTCTTTGACATAGCGTCCAGAATAATCAGTAACCTCGCCAGTGAAACAGCATTCCTCGTCGATCGGACATACTTCCGGAATTCCGAATTTCTTTCCTGCGGCCGCATCGTCCTCACCGAAGCCGGGTGCGATATGTACTATGCCGGTACCGTCTTCCAGGCTTACAAATTCAGCGTTGATTATCCTGAACGCGCCCTGCGTTGCGAGTTTCGCAAAATACGGGAAGAGGGGGATATACTTCCTGCCCTCGAGTTCTTTTCCCTTGAACCTTCCGACTATCTGGATATCTTCAGGTTTCTTGTAGTAGGAACCGAGCCGCGATTCAGCAAGAACGTAGTACGAATCGCCGTCCTTGACTTTCACGTAATCTATTTCTGCGCCTGCCGCCAGTGCCATGTTTGAAGGCAGAGTCCACGGGGTAGTTGTCCAGGCGAGATAATGGAGGTTGCTGTCATCCGCATCCTGGAACCGGATCGTGATCGCAGGGTCCTCTACTTCCTCGTATCCCTGGTTGGCCTCGAAATTCGAAAGCGGAGTTGCGCATCTCGGACAGTACGGCAGAATCTTGTAGCCTTCGTAGATCAGCCCCTGGTCCCATA
>JANYBI010000514.1 GCA_025360875.1 Lentisphaerota bacterium | reverse complement strand
TATAACGCTAAATAAAAGGATCTATAAATATTTTATCATAGATAAAATCAATGCGTAAGTTGGCATTTAGGGTCTGACTTTTCCTAGGAACTTCGGTTTAGACTTAAAACCTGAAACTTAAAACCATATACAAGCTTCTACTTTTCCGGAACCGGCCTTAGGACAACATAGGTCGGAAGCCCCAGCACTTTGAAATGGGAAAGGACTTCCTTGATGGCAGGATCGTTGGGGTTTTCCGCGAGGAATCTGAGTTTGACGAATTTTTCCAGCCGTTCAGTCACCTTCGGATTCCTGAGGGTCGTCAGATCCATCGCTTCGCAGTTCTTGCACCAGCTCGCGCTGAAGTCGATCAGCAGAGGCAGCTTCTCTTTCTCAGCCTTGGTCAGAGCATATGGAAGCGATAATAGCCATCCGCTTTCAAATCCTTCCGTAGGCTTGTCTGTGAACATTGAATACCAGTTGTATGCGTAATACGCCGCTATGGCTAATATGAATATCCCGAAGGCGTGTTTTACTTTCAACATCCATGCGCCGGGTTTTGGAAGAAGGGAGAGACCGGCTCCGGCGAACGGCCACGGGAGCGCCATTCCGGCTCCGAGCAGAAATGGCAGGAGAAGGCCATACAGGTCACCCTGTGAATAGAGATACGAGGAGAAAAGCAGTACGGCAATTACCACAGGAGCGACGCATGCACCGGCAAGCAGGGCTGATACTGCGCCCATTGTAATTGCAGTAAGCATGCTCCGGCTTTTGTTCTGGGCGCCAGACTTCAGGAATCTTGAGAAGTCGATCGGGATTACGTCGAACATGGCAAGCGCAAGGAAGAGAAAGGCAAGAGCCGCTGCAAAATTGAAATGAGGAGAAGAGTTGATCGCCCCGAACGTCGAGCCGGTCAATACTGCCGCAAGTCCGAGCAGGCCATAGACCAGCGTTATTCCTAAACCATACATGAGACCAAGCATGAACCCATTGAACTTGGATGTCGAATTCGCACCTGCGCCAATGATTGAGATGTTTATCGGAATCATGGGCAGGACGCACGGTGTAAGGTTAAGGGCAAGTCCTCCTATCAGGATCAGCATGATGGAGATCAGGAGATTCCTGTCCTTCAGATCGTCAAATAGGGATTTCCTTCTCTCTCCGTCGGCTATCATGGCATCATCGAGGAAAGTATCGAATTCCTTTGCATTCATGTATCCTGATCCAGTTTCCGAGACAGTGAATTTGCCCGCTAAATCCTTCCAGGAGGCGGAGGAGGATTTTGTTTCCTTGACAGCGTTTTCCACCTGCTTCTTGTCTTCGGTTAAAGATGGCCTGATGATCAATTGTATCTTCTGAGGCGGATAGCAGAGGAAGGGGTTTCTGCGGCAGCCCTGGAATTCTATGTCGGCCTTTATGCCGTCTTTAAGCGTGGATATCGAGTATTCCCAGATAGCGGCGCCTTCCGGATAGACCTGATGAGTTTCGTCAAACGCGTCCTTTTCAGCCACAGTTTCCGGCTTCGCAAGATTTTCAGCGATCTTCCCGCTGGAATCAGTAATGGATATCGTCGTCTTATCCTGGTAGAGATAGGAATCCTTGAGGATTTTGACTTCGACCCGGACCTTGTCTCCTATGACTTCGTGCGTCCAGGAAAAAGGCGTGGACGGTTCAGCACTTCGGACTGATGCAAGAAGTGAGAAACAAAGCAGGAATATTATTGAAGCTCTCATTACGTAGTTTAGCATGCAATTGGCTTATCTGCCACTGGATACTATTTTCATCTCATATCCTACGGGATCATCGGCGGTTCCATAGAATACGTTCTGTTCCGGTTGCGGCTGTGCCGGTGAAAGGAGCCCGAATCCATCCTGGGCGAAAAGCCTTACAAACGTGGACAGCTGCTTCTTGGTTGTTTCCAGGGAAAGTCCTGATGTGCCGGAACCGTCGGTGGCGAATTTGATCTTGTCGGCCTTCACCCCGCTTTTCAGCAGGCATTCTTTCGCCTTTTCGAGGGCGCTGGACATGTTGTCAGTCGTCCATACATGGGTCACAGAGCCGGGTATGGCTGCAGGAATCCCGTAGATGTCATCCTTCTGAGTCATGAGGTTCAGGAACTTTATGTCCGGCGAAGTGCTTACATCCCTCATGTCGCGGAGCTGGATTTCCCCAGGAATATTGGATTCCTTGGAAGGTTTTTCCGTGGGGATCGCTGCGGATATTGTGGCGGACGGCGATGAACGTACAGGCTCAATGCCCGTTATCTGGGGTTTTACGTCGGACGAGCTTTTTATATAGATGAAAATACCTGTTATGAGTATGAATATGGCTGCGGCCTTCATCAGCTGGATCATGTAGAAAGGTATGACAGGATTATTTTCGGCGTCTATACGCGCCCTGACTTTCTTCAATATTGTCTCCGGGAATTCCGGGGGCATGTCCTTGGGAATATCCCTGGCAATGGCTTCTGCCATGATGGCGAAATCCTTCAACTTGTCCTGGCATACTGCGCATGCCGCTATATGGGCGTATTCAGGACTCGTCTTGTCCATCTCGCCATCGAAATATGCGCAGACAGCCTCATGCTCTGGACATCCGGCGGTGTTTTGCGTGATATGTTTTTTCTTTTCCATCATCTGTCTTCTTGCTATAATTTCTGTTCAGTCTCCGGCTCTCCGATTCACCGTTTCTCCGATTCATTCTTAAGACTTGCCATTAGCGTCTCTCTCGCCCTTGATATCCTTGATTTCACAGTCCCTATGTTGGCGCCTGTGATTTTTGCGATCTCCTCATAACTCATATCATCGACATGCCTCAGGATTATGACCTCCTTAAGCGTCTCGGGAAGAGAATCCACCGCCTTCATTATCCTGTTGTCCTCATCAGCCCTTTCGAGCTCCTTACCAGGCGTATTGGATACGTCAGGCATATCCATGTCCTCTTTCCTGCCATTGGCGTCGCCGGCATTGTTGTCCGATATGCTTATGTTCTGTCCTGCTCCTCTTCTCCTGTTCCAGTGGTATCTGTTCCTCGACAGGTTTACTACTATCCTGTGCAGCCATGTCGAAAAGGACGAATCACCCCTGAACGTCTTCAGATTGCCATATGCCTTTACGAACGCATCCTGTACGACTTCCTCGGCATCTTCGCTGTTCCTGAGAAACCCGTACGCCACCCGGTACATCTGCGTACTGTACTTCCGCACCAGCTCATCAAATGCCCCTTGCGAGCCCGCGTTGAAGCTCTGTACAAGTTCAATGTCGTTTGCCTTGTCTGTTTCTACCATTATAGACACCGGTTTCGGGAAAAAGTTCTGTTTATAAGGAAAATTCCGATAAATATGCTAATTTCTAAAAATCACCATATACTATAATCGCGGGATTGCTTTGGCAAGGGACTTTCATGAAACTTAAAAAAGGTTTTGTACAGATATATACCGGCAATGGAAAGGGCAAGACCACTGCCGCTCTCGGGCTGGCTTTGCGCGCTTCCGGAGCCGGACTCAAAGTCTACTTCGGGCAGTTCGCCAAAGGGCTGAAATGCAGCGAGCACAAAGCTCTTGCGAAATTCGCAAATATCAAAGTCAAGCAGTTCGGAAGAAGCTGCTTCATTGGAAGAAAACCTGATGAGAAAGATATGGAATTCGCGAAAAAGGGATTCGGCGAGATCAGCGAGGCGATCGCTTCAAGATATTATGACATAGTGATCCTGGACGAGATAATGACAGCCATCAAGTACGGACTTGTCCCGCTGGAAGATGTTCTCGGAATTATCAGATCAAAGCCGGCATCCGTTGAAATTGTCCTGACCGGCAGGAACGCGGATCCCAGGCTCATTGAAGCCG
>JANYBI010000142.1 GCA_025360875.1 Lentisphaerota bacterium | reverse complement strand
GATCGCCGGAAAGAAACATGAGATGCCCCGCCCTTTCCTGGTGATGGCGACGCAGAATCCCATCGAACATGAGGGGACGTATGCGCTTCCCGAGGCACAGGTCGACCGGTTCATGTTCAAGCTCGAGCTCGAATATCCTTCAAGGAACGAGGAAAAGGACATTGTCAACAGGATGGCGCATCCTGAACTCGTCCTGAACGCGCTTTCCGTGGCGACGCTGGACGATATCAAGAATGCCAGGGAATGGGTCGACAAGATCTATATTGACGAGAAGATAATAGAATACATACTCGACATTGTCATTGCGACGCGTCCCAAAAAGAGGAACCAGCTCTCGCAGCGCCAGGCCGAAGCGAAACTCGACTACCTTGACAGCTACATCCAGTACGGCGCTTCTCCGCGTGCGGCAATAATGCTGACCGTAGCCGCAAAGGCGGCGGCTTTCATGGATGGGCGCGCATATGTAGTTCCACAGGATGTGAAGAACATCGCCGCAGATATCCTCCGTCACAGGATAATACTTTCCTATGAAGCGGAAGCGGAACAGATAACCACCAACGAGATCGTCAGGAGGATCCTCGACGAGCTTAGGACACCATAGTATGACAGGCTTTCCAGCCTGTCAATCTGAATCGGAGAAGCGGCGAAAGGGTGAAACGGCGACAAATAAATTGTAAATGCTGTTTTGACAAACGATAACTGAGAATATTTCATATGAACACCAAAGAGATCATAGCCCAGGTACGGCGGATTGAGATAAAGACCCGGCGGATTGTCGACGACATCACCGCGGGTGCCTACCATAGCGTGTTCAAGGGACGCGGAATCGAGTTCGAGGAGGTGCGCGAATATACGCCTGAAGACGACGTGCGGGATATCGACTGGAATGTGACCGCCAGGATGGGTTCGCCGTTCATCAAGAAATATGTCGAGGAACGCGAACTGACAGTCATGATTGCAATAGACGCTTCCGCTTCCACCGTCTTCGGCAGCCGCGACAAGACCAAGAACGAACGTGCAATAGAGATCGCTTCGCTTCTGGCGTTCAGCGCTATTCGCAACAACGACAAGGTCGGGCTGATGATATTCACCGACAAGACTGAGCTTTACCTCCCGCCGCGTTCGGGCAGGACGCACGGGCTCCGCCTCATCCGGGAGATGCTTGCCGACAAGAAGAAATCCAAAGGCACCAATATCGCAGAAGCGTTGAACAGGATGATGAAGATGCTCCGGAAGCGTGCTGTGATATTCCTGATAAGCGATTTCCTGGACGACAAGGATTTTTCAAAGCGCCTTGCTGTCGCGAACAAGCGCCACGACGTGATAGCCGTAAGGATCCTTGATCCTGTGGAGATCAGGTGGCCGGGAACGGCAAGCGTATCGCTTGAGGACTCTGAAAGCGGAAAGCGGTTCGATCTCTTCATGACCGGCAAGGCGTTCTCAGACAAGTATGCGAAGCAGGCTCTCGACATACACGGGGGCAACGAGAGGACGTTCAAAAGGGCGAAGGTCGATCTGATAGACATAAAATGCGGCGACGATTTCATAAAGCCGCTGGTCGGATTCTTCAGGCGGAGGGAGCAGTTCCAGAGGTAAAACAGGCTTTCCAGCCTGTTTAATTGAAACGGTGAAACGGTGAAAAGAGAAAAATGAAAAAGAACTGGAAATCAATATCTCTGACAATACTGGCGGTTGCGGGATTCGCAGCAATTGCGATATTCGCAGCGGCCGTCCTGAAATATTACCAGGTCAGCAGATCAGGCGCAGAAATAGTATCGCCGCCATTTTCCCTGGAACCATCCAAGAACATACGTCTCGGTGATACGGTTTCTGCAAACGGAATCATCACATGCCCCTGGCATAGATGGCCTGTCAAAGCCGAAGTAACTCCTGGCAAAGGTTCCCAGACAGCCGGTAATCCTGAAATAACTCATGCAGGGCTCGGATGGGGTTTCTGGAAATGGAAAGTTTCCGCGAAGCTCCAGCCCTATCTCAATGGCAATATCGAAGAAGGCAGGATTGATGTAGAACTCAACAATCCGCAGCCGTCAGACAAACAGAAATCCCTATCATCGAAAATACCTTCATTCGAGTCCGCAAACCTTGAAACCGGAGCCTCGCAGGAACTCGCGGTCGCAGGAAACATCGTCAAGAAACTCGTTTCGAACAAGAATCTCATCCTCATCATATCCGCATGCGTATTGCTTATTGTCATCATTGTCATCTGGCTCCGTACAAGAAACAGGAAATCCTGTCAGATAATAATACCCGCATGGGACATAGCGCTCATGGAATTCGGCAAACTCCGCAGGGAACTGAAGGAGCACAGACTGACACCGGAC
>JANYBI010000441.1 GCA_025360875.1 Lentisphaerota bacterium | reverse complement strand
CGCTGCTTTAGCGTGTGCAACCTGTTGAATGCAAAGACACACTAAAGTTGTGAACTCCAACGGGTTTGTTTCCGCAACAACAGTTTTTCGTATTTTTGAAATCAGCTCTATCATATTAATGGCTGTCCGTTCATTCATGCTCATCCGTGCCCCCTCTCGATCCGGTAGCTCAGCGGCGCGAGATCGCCGACGGGGGTGTTGCCCCAGTTGACGCTCAGGCCCGTGCCGTTGGCGTAAGTGATGCGGCTGGCTTCTGGCGCCAGCTCCTCGAAGTCCTCGACGGGCTCGCCATGGGTGTCGGCGAGTTCCTCGAAGGCTATCCGGTAGCCATCCCGCACGTCGCGGATGGAGTCCGTATAGACATCGCCGATGTTGCCTCCGGTCCAGGACACTTCCATCGATGGCCTGGCGCCGAAGGCAAGCGCACGCAGTATCCCCTTGCGCGGGCCGATGCTGCGGTAAGAGTGCACCCAGCTCTCCTGATAGGTGATCAGGCCGTGCACGGCCAGTTGATAGAATGGCACTATCCTGTCAACGATGCGCTTCAGCTTCTCGTCCCCGCGCTGCAGGCACCAGCCGATATTGTTAGGTGAATGCTGACCTCCCTCGTCGACGAACGGCAGGGCGAAGGCGGGGACCATCTCCTGCGAGACCGCGCCGTACAATCCACGATAGCACTGGATCATCTTGCACTGGGAGAGCGCGAACTGCTCCTCGTCGGCCGGATGCCGCAGATCGTGGCAGCGGAAGAGAGGATTGCTCTGCGCATCCACGTAGTAGTGCCCCTCGAATCCGAGGTCGCGGATGCGGGTGACATCCGGCCCATAGCGGTCGAAATAGGCCACCGGGCAGGATTTTGCCGCCTGCCCACTGCCCCAGATACCACCGAGTACCGGTGTGCCGTCGGTCTTGCGTAGCAGCACCTCCGAGTCGTAGGTCTGGGCGATTTTGTACATGTCGGAAAGACTGTCGTGCGGGACGATCTGGTAACCCATGCCCTTGGCCTTGGCGATCAGATGGCGCAACCCGTCCTCGCCGCCTAGAGCCGGCTCGACCGGGAACTTCTGCGGATAGGAGCCGTCGTGTCCGCCCAGGTTCCAGCCAACCAGCGTGACCACCGCCTTCTTCAATTCCGCAGCCCACATGGCGTCGAGAATTTTTTCCGACTGCTCGAAACTGGCATACACCTCCATTGGTACGTTGCCATCGAGCGAGCTCGGCTTGTGCCCGTGGAAGATCTTCGTACGCATGGCGCCAGTCGAGTAGGCCAGCACCGGATTTTCCTCGAGCCGAGCCTTCAACGGGGACACACTCCGCTCGCGCACCAGGTACCGGTGATAGGAACGCGCCAGGTCGAAGTAATCGTCTTCACGTCCTTCGGTGAAGCGCACGATCAGTTCCTTGTCCTGTTGCTTGATCGGTTCGCCCGGCTCGTGTCGCAGCCCGAAGCTGGCGTAAATCCGGTTCGCCCCCTCCTGGTTGACCTCGGTCACCGCGTGGCAGAAGAAATCCCCCTGATGCACGACGACCAGCGTTCCCTTCCGGCCCTGTTTCAGGCCGAAGCAGTTCATGACGTTGAGCTTTTCCCACTCGCTCTGGTGCATGTAGAGCCGGTCGCGCGTGATGGTGGGTAAATGATCCCTGAAGCGGACCAGCGCCCCGCTGAAGTCCGGCAGCAGGTAGAATCCCTTATCGCCGACGCGAGTCCGTAAAAATTCAGGCAGGACATCGAGCGCCATTAGCCGCCTGTTGATGCTCATCTGCTCGCAGATCCAGCCAGCCTTTACCGTTACCCTGAACCCCTCCGCCTCCTCGCGGAACTCGACCGGGATGTAGAGCCCCTGCGCCTCGTTGACAAACTGCAGGCGCAGCCCGTCGCTCAGAGGCTGTGGCAGCCGTGGCGCGAACTCCGCCACGGTCCTCTCGCGCTCCTCGGGCAGGTCCCATAGCCGCGCCCTCAAGAAACGAGTCAAGTCAAGTGCTACTGCGCGGCTGCCCGTTCCGATGTTCAACGTTCCTGTCTCGATATTCAAGTTCATAGATATCATCCTTATACTATTTGATCTTTGTGTGGCTGTCTCCGTGCTTCGCCGAGAGCCTTGCGGGCCGCCCGCGTATCCAGATGCGCTCAACTTCGATTTCCTCCCAGCCGGAAGGCAGCACGACAGGTTCCGAACACCAGCTTTCTACCGGGCCCGCCCCGATGTCAAAGCGAGGCAGATCGAGCAGGAGGATGCGCAGAAGATAGCCGGGATTGGTTAGGAAACAGTCCATGTCGAATTCGCCATGGTTCCAGTATTGGCCGTATTCGCGCCATCCGCCGAAGTCCGGCTGCCAGTGCGCTCCGACGCCCGCCCTTACATGTTCGGCGGCAAGATCCCTGTCGCCGGATCTGACCGCGGATATGACCTCCGCCCATGATCCGAATGGAAGGTTGGCGGCCTCCGTCACAGACAGCTTGCCATGGGGATCGGCGGCGGCCGTCTCATTCGCAATGTCTGCCGGATCGGAAAGGATCAGAATATTGTCGGCGACCTCGGACCATCGTGCCGGGGCTGGAAGATTGAACTGTCCGGCCAGACCTACGGCCGTCCGAAGCAGCTTCGCAAAGCCTTCATTTATGGACGGATCGTTGTGTGTGTTTTCGAAAGTTTCGCTAGTGGTTATGTTGCGTACCTCGTAGCCGCGGGCAGTCATTGTGACTCGCGAGCAGATCCAGTCGGCGGCACCTCGGACGACCGGCCAGGCGTCCTCGCGCAGAAACAGCGTGTCACCGGTAGCATGGGCATACTGGAGAAATGCCTCGGCTACCGCGGGAGTTGAAAATTCCATCACGCAGCCAGTGGCGTGCGGACGGGTAATCTCGTCGCCGCAGAGTCCCGACTGCCACGGGAACATGATACCTCTTGTGCCTTGGCAGAAGGCATTCATGCGCGCCATAGGCAGGCGGCGTGTCCGGTAGTCGAGCGTCGCTCTTGCGGCGTCAGGCGCCGTCAGAAGAAGCGGAGGGAACATGAATCCCTCATGGTCAATGAAGACATGGCCGTTGTAATATCCTTCCGTGCGGCTGAGACCGAAGGGCGGCAGTGAGCCCGGAGTGCAGGCCTGCACGGACGAATGGAGATAGAAGAAGGCGGAATCAACGACCCGCTGGAAACCTGCATCCGCGCACCTCACCCACGGCCGTCCGAGCCAAAGCTCGTTCCATGCCGCGCGGTTGTCATGCCTCAGCCGGCCGAATCCCTGATATTTTGCATAGGCCACCATCCGCAAAGCCTGCCAGTGCGGCTCGGTGTGCAGGAGGGAAGGCACGAGAGCTCCGATCTGGCGCAGCACGACACGTTGTCCTGCAATGACTCTCACCTTGAAAACGCGCAGGCACAGTTCGCTCTCGTTGCCCCAGTCGTTCTGGGTTGACGCCAGCATTTCGCCGCCCTCGATCGACGCCTGGAAGGATGCCCCGACGCTGGCGAGGGCGTTACGCGTCTCCCACCAGAGGACGGCATCCGCCTTCGAGTGTGTCATGCGGCGCTCGCGGCAGCGGCCGGGCAGTCCGCGCGGATCGATCATCGCCTCAAATTGGAACTCGCAGTCGCGGTCGGTCGTCACAGCAATCTCCTGACAGATCGCCGTAGGCAGGGTACGCGGGACAAAGGTAAGAGTTTCGATTTCCATTTTCGTGCTACTTGCGGCAAATGCAATATGAGTGGAGAGTTCGCCCCATGCCATGTCAAGAGACTGATCCTTGACGGTCACAAGATCCGGCCGTTTGCTCAGCCTGTCGTGTCCAACAATGATGTCCGCCTGACACGGATATGGTGCGGGTGCCGCAGTTTCCATGCCGTCCGCTATCGAACGGCCGACCAGGCCGCTGACAGCCACGTCCGCCCCGAGGAACGGTATGGCTGGCAGACGCAGGCCGATGACGCCGTTCGCTAGGTACACCCTCCTGCGGTTGCGCAGAGGGAATTCGCTGACCTTGAATACCGGCGCTTCAGGACGTGGCAGTTCGGGAATCTTATCCTCGTGCATTTCGCGTTCAATGTAGGTCCAGTTCTGCATCTATATGTTTCCTAAATAACTACTCTTTAAATTCGATCTTTGCGTGGTCGTCTCCGTGCTTCGCCGAAAGTCTGGCGGGCCGGCCATGGATCCAGACACGTTCAATTTCGATCTTCTCCCAGCCTTCGGGCATGACGATCGGGAATTTTCCCCATTGGTGCGGATCGTCACCATCAAGTTGGATTCCGGTCAGTCCGTAAAGACACGACATCAGGAATCCGGCCGGATTTGTCAGGAATACGGTCGTCGTGGCATCGCCACAGACGCCGAGATGCGCGATATTCACGGCGGTTTCGTTGAACTGCATAAACGGAGGCACGACATGCGTCAGAATTCCCGATTCGAAGAAACGGCGCGCAAGCGACCTTTCGCCTTCGCGGCATGCCCAGACGCCATAGAGCGCCGAGAACATCGGCATCCCCATGTATGTTTCGGCCTTGTCGAGATGATAGCGTGCAGTTGCCTTGTCGACCTCAGGACTGTGCTTATACGTGAACGGGAAGAATCCGCCCATGGTCTCAGGGACGCACATGCCTTCTTTATATTCATAGGAATCGTGCTTGAGCATGACATTCGTCTTCGGATCGACTGGCAGATACATTTCCTGTTCGATCGATTTCCATAGCGCCGGAGGGCGCAGTCCCATTCGTGCGGCCATCGCCTGCGCCTCGCGCAGGACGACGATGGCGGCCATGTTGGTGTATGCGTTGTTGTGGATGTTGTCTACTCCCTCGTCGGGTCCCGTGACATGCCGGAGCTCGTAGCCGCGGGCTGTCTTGGTCACGCGGCTCGCAATCCATTCGGAGACTCCTTCAAGTACCGGCCAGGCCTGCTGGCGGATGAAGAGATCGTCGTCGGTGGCATGCGCGTATTGGGCGAATGCAAAGGCCACATCAATATTGAAATGCAGTTCGCGTGTTCCGCCGCAGGCACCGGAATAAAACGGGGCTACCTCGTTGCCAAACGCACCGCTCTGGCATGGGAATTGGATTCCGCTCTGTCCGTTCAGCGCGGCGTTGTGACGCGCCATCGGCACGCAGCGGCTCCGGTATGTGAGCGCCGACCGCGCCGACGCTGGATCCGTAAGCATCAGAATCGGCAGCATGAAAGTCTCGGTGTCCCAGAAAACATGTCCAGAATATTCCTTGCGCCGGCTCAGGCCGAACGGAGCTATGCTGCAGGGCATCGCCGGATGCGACGAACTGTGCAGGTAGAAGAATGCCGCGTCGGCGGCGTCCTGCATTGCTTCTCCTGCGCCGGTTATTTTTATACGTCCCTTCCAGAGCTCCGCCCACGCTGCGCGGTTGTCCTGCCTCAGTCCGTTGAAGCCATGCCATCTGGCTCCGGCCCGGACAAGCCGTGCGGCCTGCCAGTGCGGTTCGGGGTTCATCATCCCCGGCACCAGCGATGCGAACTGCTGCATGGAACATCGCATGCCCGGCTTTACAGCGACATGGTATTCGGTAAGCATCATGTCCTCTTCATGTCCGAAGTCGTTGCGGCGGCGCTTCTCGAGTCCATCGCCCGTGAAGTCCGTGGCATAGGCGGCCCCGACCGTGCCGAGTCCGCCACGGCTTTCCCACAGGAGTATGCCGTCCTCGTTCCTCGCCGGCATGCAGCGGTAGAGCAAACGTCCGTCAATCCCGCGCGGAGCGATGTTGGCTTGGATTACAAGCTTGCAGGTACTGTCGGATTCCAGGGCAATCTCCTGAACCGCGAGCGTTGGCAATGTGCGGCTGCAGAATGTCACCACTTTCACTTTCACAGTCGCAGCGCACGCTGTGAAATCAAACTGGCTCAGCAGTTCGCCGCAGGAGAAATCATATGACTGTCCGCGGAAAAGCGCCAGGTCGGGCCGTTCTGAAAGCCAGACGCCGTTCAACTGCAGATCCGCACCGAGCGGATACGGTGACTCGGCGATCTCCTCCATGCCCTTCTCGGGGCTCCTGCATACGAATCCGTTGACAAGAGCCGTTCCGCGTGGCAGCGGGATCTGCGGAATTCGCAGCCCTATCAGCCCGTTGGAAAGGTAGGCAGGAGCGCCGCCGGGGGCGGACGATGAAATCTGGTGTGTCTTCATGTTTTTCCTTATAAGAATTTTAATTTACGATAGCAATCGACCGCGATCGATTGCAGTCGTATGTTTATTTCACCCTCAGCAGCCGCACGGCGTAGCCAATCAATGGTATGACGACAGCACCATCCTTAATTTCCAGCGGCTTTCCAGACTCTTCGTCGAGAGCCTGCCCTGGTGTGAATCCCAGCGTTTTTGCATCCAGCTTGAGCGTGGCGGTCTCCGGATTCTGGTTCCAGGTGCACAGGAGAATCAAGGTCTCATTTCCTTTCTTCAGGAGCAAAGTCTTGATCATGGGATTGTTTGGAAGCACAGGATGTGTCTTCTTCCAGTAATTGGATACGGCGCAGTCCGGCTGCCCATATCCAAAAGCCAGCATCTTCTTGAACATCTCAGCGCCGCTGAAGCTGGAGTCCGGCCGTATTTCATGTACCATGAGAACTCCAAACCTCGTCAGGTTCAGGAAATCAAGCTTGTCCTTTGCAAGTCCCCCTTCGTCAATTCGCGCAAGCGCAGTTGGAATGTTGCCGCTTTGCAGACCGATGGATTCCGCCCTGAGCAGATCCGGAGAATAGACTTTCTGTTTGGGGTCGGTGCCGTAGAACCATTCCAGATCGAGGTTCACATCGTTCCAGACCGTGTATGGAATGATTTCTGTATTCGTCATGTGAAGGAACATTATCGCCTGTGCATCCTTCGGACCGAGTTCGCGATGCAGATTCCAGAGGCGGCGGAGGTATTCACGGTGCGCCCAGATTCCTGCCGAAGGCTGGATTGTGCCGTCGGGCAGCTTATAGGCGTCGCTCTGCATGGTATCGTAGAAACGTTTCGGAAAGGAATTATCAAGGTATATTCCAATTCCGCGCTTGATGAACTCAGCGGCCCAGAAGCACGAGAAGTCCTGATGGCTCCTGGAAAGTCCGCCCACCGAGCCTTTCCGCCCGTATTCGCCAGACCATTCGTCGCCGAACACAGCGACTTCCTCGTGCGCCGGAGTCGTGCTGTGGAACTCGTCGAAATACACCGACAAGAATCCTTTCGCCCCGACATTCCTGCTCCAGTCCACGGAGACCCGCACAAGGTCAGTCATCACCTTCTGATCCTTCTCGCCCTTAGGCTTCCAGCCTTCCGGTAAATTCCGTGTGGCCCACTGCTGCGGGAAATCAGCAGGAACAGGTTTTCCCAGACGCGCGTCGCGCATCGCATCGAGCACTGACAAGTCCTTGTTGATGGGATACTTTGCCGAGCAATGTGTCTCCGACCCCCAGTATTCCGAGCCCATCCAGTCAAGGAACACAGACCCTTCGAAATGGTCGCGCATGGAATATTTCCGCCAGTCGGCGGGGAGGGGCTTGGCTGGAGACGCCATCAGACCGAAGACGATCTTGCGGGGAGCTGTAAGCTTGACCGGCTTCTGGATGAGGTTGACCTGCATTTTCAAGACCCCGCCGGCGCGGTTCAATACGACACACGGCGCATATTCCTTCTTCTTCTCGTCGGTCAGCTTCAGTTCCCAGTTCTTGTCGTTGTCCGCGAACCAGCATATGCCCGGACCTTCCTTCCCGGCCCATATGTACGGTTTAAAATTCCCGTTCCAGTTTCCGTCCGGAGTCTGGCGGCTGTCCCAGACGTCGCCGTCGCCTGAAGGGATGGTGCCGGCCGGATTTGAACGCAGGCTTGTACCGCTGACGTGGAAGAGCGGAGCCATATCATCCTTGATTGGGATCTCCAGCGACAATGACTGAAGCTCCTTTCCTTCCTGGCCGGGCGCAAGCTCCAGTTCGACTTTCATGCAGCCGTCCATTTCCGTAGTGCAACGGGTTTTGATGACCGCGCCGGGAATCTCGGCGGCCCCTTCGTAAACCGCATACTGTGGTTTGCTTTCCGTGAAGCTGCCTTTGCCATCGATAGCCTTGTTGTCGGACTTGAGCGAGATCGGTGCGGCAAGCAGTTCTTCCCCGTTCGCCTTCACCGAATTCCAGAAGCCGAGTCCGCCGACAGCGTATTCGCGCAGTACGACCTTTAGATTGCCATCTTTAACTTCTATGGGGAGGAACGGAGGATAAATTTTGTCAGTAATACCCAGCTTGTTGCCAATCCAGGGATATCGTTTCTGGAGGAAGGTTTTATTTATCATATCCTTATATCCATCAAACCGGACTCCAACCTTGTATTCGCCATCGGGCAGATCCGCCACCTTGAACTCCTTCTCGAACGGGGCGGCCTCCCATTTTGCGGACTCTTCTGCCACAGTTTTTCCGTCAGGAGCTACGACAGTTATTTTCGCAGACTTGATCCCGACCGCCTCTTCCGGCGTCTTGAACAGCGGAGCCGGATCAAGTTTTACGCGCAGCAGCTTGTAGGAAGGATAAAACGCGAGCGCCACTGAAGCTCCAGGATTGGGTTCATCCCTGATAGTCCATTTTTCGGTCTGCTTGTGGCCGTTCATGGTCGGAGTCTGCGTCCAGCGGCAATGGTATCCGAAGTAAGGTGTGGCGCCGTCCGGGCTTGTCACGCGGATAGCCATGCGGTGTTCGGCGTCAGTGTGCAGATGTCCCTTGAGCTCATAACGGTATTCCGCTGTTCCATTTGCCGGAAGATCAATTGTCTTGTCATCGTTTTTCTCGGGCATGTCTGAAGATGTAACATCAACTTTGACACGAGCCTGTTTTGCTGGCCCGGGATTATAGATGCTGAGCGCAAGTTCTACCTGTCCTTTGAAAAATTCATCGCCGAGTTTTTCCATTCGGACCGAGGGAGAGTCCTTCGTAAGTTTTATTTCCGCGTAGTTCGCAACCTTGTCGAATGACCCGCCGAAGGGGAACGCCGTAGCCTGGCTCCAGTCGCATTTGAAATTTCTTGCAACGAGCACGCCGAGATTCTTTCCTGTGGCAGTGCCCGGCTTCCATCCGAAATCCGCAAATGGAATAGCGAGCTCGACAGTCATCAGCCCGGCGGCGCGATTGGTGCTTGCGGCCCATTCCCAGTTCCCGTTCCAGCCGCGCGAAGGTGTGGATTTGGGATCGAATTTTACGTCCAGAATAGATCCGGCCGTATTGATTATGCACTGGTAGTAGCTCTGGTCGCCGTTGCCTGAAACGCGGTTTTCACGGTTCGGATCAATCCACAGTTCGACGCTGCTGTCGAAGACGACATTGTCCACGTCCCTGTTCTTGGCCTTGGCCCAGGGGCCCGTAGGTTCGAATTCGCTCACGACGACGATGTACAGTTTTTCATCCGTGAATCCGCAGAGCGTATAACCGGAACGCAAGTCCATGATAGGTTGGTAGCAGTCCTGGAAATTGACCGTCCTGACCGCGCCGTCCCATTCGCCCGGCTCCACTTTGCCGTCGAGCGCCGGCGCCTTCTTGAACGGCGAGACCGTCGCCATCGGCACCGGAAGGACAGGAGGCGTCTGGCTCCATGCCGAAGCGGCGATTGAAGCGGCGATGCATGTGGCACAGATGACTTTGACCAGAGACAGGTGTTTTGTGTTCATGTGATGCAATCCTTTTTTATTTATGTTGTTTTTTAATTTTTGAGTTTTCTGTCCTGCGGACCACAAGGTCCGGCAGGCAGGTTTTGGCACGTTCAGAAAGTTCTGACGCGTCAAAGCCAGCGAGCAGTGCGGCAAGAAACGGGAAATACGCAAGTGCCGCCTTGTTGCCACGGTTGGGGAATCCGATTCGTCCGAGATGCTCCTGCATCAGATAAATGTCGCCGACTTCCCTTTTGGACGTTTCGAAAACTGCGTCTAGCACCTCGCGGAAGCTTTCGCCGCGGCCAGTGAAAAGAAGGGCCTGCAGCATCTGCCCGGGACCGTAGCCCATGTGCGCCTCCTTGCGGCGGATATGCCATGTGGTAAGCCGCTGGTCGAACGGATCGCCTCCATGCTTGATCGCCAGATCGAGTGTCTCCGATGCGCGGGCGTCTTTCTGGGACAGGAGCGCCACATCGGGATCCTGCAGGAAATAGCTTGCCGCCAGCGAATAGCATGAAATGCCGACCCGCTTGACCGGCTGATCCCACCAGTTGCGTTCTTCAGGAGTCACCGGAATGTAGCTGAGATAGCATTCTCCGCCGCCAGCCTCCAGGTTCCAGTATGGGTTCGCCGCATCTCCCCACAGGCGCGAGTTCAGCCCGTCCATAAGACGTTTGGCGACCTTGCTGAAATGAGATGCGTCATCATTTTTTCCGGCATGTCGTGCCATATCGGCGAACAGTTTCACGCCGGCGGCCGCAGGCGCCTGCGAGAAAGTTCCATACCCGTGGGCCCAGATGTTTGATTCCGTTTCGTCCAATACCGCTCCGTCAGTTTCCATGTGCCGTTCAATCCACTGGCACCATCCGCGCAATGTGCCGTAATGCTCCTGCAGGAGCTTCTGCCCCCAGACGTCGTCGCGGTGGCGCAGATGGAATTTTCCAGCCTCGTAGAGCTTCATCGAATGCGCGTTGATGTCATAGAGCCGGTCATTGATCTTCGGACCGGTGATGTAGAAGTTGTCCCAGAGGTGTGGCAGGCCGTCGCACGGTTCGAACTGGCGCGACGCGTCGAACATGAATTCAAGATATTCGAACGCCTCCCTGTGGAAACCGAACCTGTCGAGCGAAAGGACGCTCAGACAGCGCGGCCAGGTGCCTGTGCCCCACTGGTAGAACTGATCCGGATCATCTTCCGGCACCACGCCGAAAATCATGCGTTCCTTTAAGCTGCGGACTGCGCGGACAAGCGACGGCTTGAACATCGGAAACGAGGGAGACTCCGCAAGTTTGTCTAGAGCAAACACGCGCACAGCGCCGATTCCGACCAAGTCCTTGTCGAGGCGGCGGACCGCAAGATCCATGAGGGCGCTGCCCGGTTTTGCGGCATCACCGGTGAACATGCATTCGCCTTCGGGAAGGAGCAGGGATTCGTCAGGTTCAATGCATTCGTGCTTGCTTTGGGCGGAAAAGCTGCGCTGGCCGCGGGGGCCTTTGGCACGCACTTTGTCAAGTTCCTGGCTGATGCTCTGGAATTTCGGGAATGCCGTTCCCGAAGCGCCCCATTGTACAAGAGTTTCAACTTCGGGAGAATCGAATTCAAAGATCCAGCCCCCGGCCTGTCCGTTGAAATGGCCGTAGACCGGCATGGGGGAGAACTGCCAGCAGACATCAACGCCATCCCTCCGGTATATTGCCCGTTCAAGCCGGCCATCCACGATCATCGCCTCCGGGGCCGCTCCGGAAATAAAATATGTAAGTTCTTTCAAATGGCGTGTCTCTGCCGCCTCGAACAGCATTTCCGGAGCATTCCAGAAAAAGCGCCGTGTGCGCATGAACGGAATCCGGCCGCCCTTGAGCGCGCTATATCCCTGGGACGTGATCACCACGCCGGAACTTGTTTCCTCGGCGTCAAGATCCAA
>JANYBI010000432.1 GCA_025360875.1 Lentisphaerota bacterium | reverse complement strand
CTATGGGGCTTTGAGTTGAAACAAAATATATTTTATCCCCGTTTCCATACAATTGAAACAAAAGAATTAACAACTGACAAGAAGTGGCGAGATGTACGTATAGGTTTTTGTGCGACAGGGGCACAGTTTTTTGAAATTAATCCCTGCAAAGAATATATATTTAAATTTCCTGCCTATGACTTTCAAAGTTCGGACAATATTTGTAGAATAATAATATCTGGAGAGAAATATAACTTTATTTCACCCCCCTTTGAATTAAACAAAATTCAAGCAAGCAATAAAGAGTATAACTAATGCGCCTTCAGGTAATCCTGCTTCGCAGGATTCCTGAGACCGAGTCGTTAAAATCATCGTGAAATCTGTCGGACTTAAATTTCTTTTACAGGCAAAGAGGAGCATGTGAACAGAAATAAAATTGCATGGATCATCGCATTGACGGTAATTGCTTTTTCCCTTCTGATATTCCTATCCATTGCTATCGGTGTTTTCCTGCATAGAAGATAGCAAGGGGATTGAAAGATCCCTCTTGAGGCCCGTATGATGCACGCGGTTTCTCGCTATGAAGATTCAAGCCATAAATGCTTTTGTGCAAACGCCCTGCCGGATCCGCTTTTCAGATAATGCTCAAAATCCAAGGCCAGCTTTTTATCCTGAAAATCAATTTTGCAGACCAATTTCCATGGTCTTGCTCTTGCGGTATGGAGCGATTCCCCTCTATTGTGAGATTTCAGCCTGCTATCAAAGTCTTCGGTAAAGCCGACATATTTCTCATTTGGGAATTTAATGCTACGGATCAGATATACTGTATACAAAATATAGTCCTCCTTCGCAAGAGCTTCGGCGGACAGCCTTCTTAAGTCTACTGGCTGTGCCAGCCGTAGCCTTGGCGAAGGCTGGCATCCCCAACCGGATTACCGTTCCTCGGGGACTCGTCTCTACCGTGCTGCGCACGGTTTCTCGCTTCGCTCTCGAACCCAACGGTTCTCATCCGTTGCATGTTCGCAATTTAAGCGGAGCTGAAAATAGTAGTGCAGGCTGCACTTGGCGAAGACTGGCATCCCCAACCGGATTCGAACCGGTGTTACCAGGATGAGAACCTGCAGGGATATACTAAGATAGACCGGTTTAGACTCATTTGGACAGTGCTCAAAATGTCACTTTTGTCAAATTCCCGTAGCAATACCGTAGCACTAATTCTGTTACCAGGCACTTTTCCCGAATTTGTAAACCGTTGTACGGGCTCGCACTTCTGTTGCCGGTAATGTATCCAGGTGATCAACTGATATTAACCTCTGTGAGATCATCGAGATTGAGGGATTCGGGATTGTCGATGTAGTGCTGGGACATGAGTTTCGTAGTATGCCCGAGGATCGCGCGGATGGTCTCAAGCGGGATGCCGTCCTTTTCCGCCTTGGAAGCGAAGGTGACGCGCCAGGAGTGGAAGCCTACCCTTGTCTGTTCTGTCTCCCCGCGGACAATCTTGAGCTTCTCCAGGATCCGCTTGAATCTCATCGGCAGTGTATGCCGGCATTCCTTGTATTGTTTCACTTGATCGGGAAAGAAGTACCCCTGCTCCGGGTCGATGCGTTTCAGTTCCTTCCTAACTACCGGATGCATCGGGATGTAGACACTCCGGCCGGTCCGTTCGGTCTTTGCCGGTTTCAGTTCGATGAAAGAGTCCTTCTTTATTTGTTCTTTCGACAGGAATACGATATCCTCGAAGCGGAGGCCGGTATAGAGGGCAAGGTTGCAGGCTGGCCGGAAGAATGGATCAAATGACACTTCCTGCATGATTGCCTTGATTTCGGCTTCCGTGAATTTCCGCATGGGGATAGTCTTCAGGACTTTGCTTTCCTGCCGGGACCAGATGTCTTCCTCCTGGATGGCTTTCCAAATGGCGGAAAGGGTGATCTTATTGTTGTTATGGGTCTTTGAAGATACTTTCAGGCTGGACAGGTACATACCGGCCAGATGCTCGTTAATGTCCTTGGTGCTCTTCGCGCCGTGCCGGCGGCAGAATGTAATGAACTTGCCGAGGTAGAGCATGTTCATCTCCTGGGTGGATTCCTTCAGGCGTAGATATTTCTGTGTCTTCATGTACTCATCGGCAATCATCCCGATATCAAGGTCGGGCCGGTCTACGGACATGCGCAGCATCTTCGGGAGTATCGTATATTTCAGGCGGGCGGCGCGGGCGTTGGCTTCCTTCTTGTTGGAAGTCCGGAGTGAAAGCCACTGTTCACGGCCCCGGGAGTAGAGCCGGACGTAATAATTAGGGGAGTTGGGACGGTTGAAGATCATGGGGTGCTTTTATCCGGTATTTGGCTGAATCCTATTTTCTTCGTCGGAGGCGCCGGGAAATTCAAGAGGCGGTCCAGGGATTCAAATATAATATCGGTATTCTTGTCGTGTTTATCCAGGCGCGTCTTGATTTTCTCTATCTCAAGGGCTATTTCCCGGTTTGTCATAGTAAGATGCCTGAGCTGGACAAAGGCTCGCATGATTGAGACGTTCATTATTATGGCGCGTTCGCTGTGTAGGACACTTGAGAGCATGGCCACCCCCTGCTCCGTAAAGGCAAGAGGAAGTTTCCTTTTTCCTCCGTAGCTTGATGTTCCAAATTGGAATATCAAGTTTCTAAGTTCCTGTCTGTCAAGCTGAAACATGAAGTCCGCAGGAAATCTTTTCAGGTTGCGACGGACTGCCTTGTTAAGGTTTCCAGTGGTCACGGCGTACAACTTAGCCAGATCGGAATCCAGCATCACGTTCTTGCCGCGAAGCACATGGATCAGCGCGTCTATCTTCTCAATGTCGGTTGCAGAGGTCTTTTTCATCTCACACTTGCCCTACTATGTCAAAGTTTAAGTTCCGGTCCATGCGTTCACATTGCCTGGTTTTTGTCGTGATCCATCGGAATTGAGCCGCCAGCAGATTTTTTTTCCATGTCTGCCATAAGCTTCTTGATTTCCTCATAGACTTTCTCGCGGTTATCATCCGTGATATTCGCATATCGCTTGAATAGGCTCCGCTCCCAGG
>JANYBI010000406.1 GCA_025360875.1 Lentisphaerota bacterium | reverse complement strand
TGAAAAAGTTATTCATCTCCCCTCGGATCTGCTTCATTGCGTCGATCGGGGTCATGACCTCGCCAAATGAACCCTTGTGGGTAAGCCTGACAAACTCACTGCAGAGATGGATGATTATCGCATATTGGTACATGGATTCCTGGAGGCTTGTCTTGCTGAGGATATTCTTGTCGCTCTTGGCAAGGGTGTTCAGGAATTCGATGGATTCCGTGTGGAAGTTGTCGATTTTGATCTTCTTTACATATTTCCTGGCGCTCGATTCATATTCCTCAGTCTTCCTCAAGCTTTCGAGCTTTTCCTCATTCCCGTTTTCCATCCCGGCGTCAAGGAGACCGATATTGTTGCACAGGCCTGCTATGCCGACATACGAGAGATGGTTGTCAGAAACTCCAAACTCATAGGAAATCTTGAGCGAATATATCATCACATTGATACCGCCGATGACAATAAGCTCGGGAAGGGCCTGCCCGCCATGGTGTCTGATATAGGAATAAGGGGCATTTGCAAGTCCGAGAAGCATCCTGTCGTCTTTCTTGATAATGGAGATGATCTGTCTTACTGACTCCATGACAGGATTGAAATCGACGCTTTCCTGGGTCTTCAGCATTCCACAATGTTCATTGAAAACAGTGAGAAGCTTGAAAAAAGCGTCCTGGGACTCCTTGAATACATCCGAGGAATCCTGGTTCCTGCGCTGCTCCAGATTATTTATGCTGTTCTCCATCACTGTTACCTTTTTTGCTGAGCCTAGGCGGTTTCATTAGAATTAGTAATATAACATATATCATGATTATTTGAATGAGGAATAAGATAGATTCAAGAATTTTAGTATATCTTATAGTAACGGCGGATATGGCGATCGTGAGGCTTGTCAGCCAAACTATCCTTACCGCGTTGACCTGGCAGAAGCCCAAGTCCATAAGCCTGTGCCCGATATGGTCCTTCCCGCAATAGACTATCGACTCACGCAGGGATTTTGTGGTCCCGTTGAGCCTTCTGGCGATTATTACGTAACAGAGGTCGAATATCGGTATGCTGAGAACGGCGATAGGTATGACCGCCGATTTTATTGGATTGGGGGACCATCCTCCCATTATCCCGATCGATGCCAGGCTGAATCCGAGGAAAAAACTCCCGCTGTCGCCCATGAATATCTTTGCGGGATGCCTGTTGAAGAACAAAAAACCAAGTATGCTTCCTATCAAGGACAATGAAACCAATCCCCATTCCCACTGATACGACTGGATTGAAACAGCCAGATATGTAATTGCGGCTATGACAGAAACCCCTCCGGCGAGACCGTCCATGTGGTCGAGGGCGTTGATCGCGCTGCACAATCCGGCAATCCAGATCATGGTTAGTACAAGATTAATCCCCTTTTCAAGCATCGGGTCAACCCCGAAATGGAAATTTGCGACAACTCCGAAACGCCATATCACAATAGTCGCCACGAAAAGCGCAATAAGCTTGCCTACCGCGGAAATCCTGTGCACATCATCTATCGCTCCGATCGCCAGGGCGATGCCAGCGCCAATTATGATTCCTTCCTCACTGTATCCTGGCGGGACAAATATGAGCAGAGGCAGGGCAAATGCGATATACATCCCAATGCCTGCCATCCTGGGTATGGGCTTCTGGTGTATTTTTCTCTCGTCTGGCACATCCATCACATTTATCTTCTTCATGACACGGATGGAAAGCCATGTGAGGACAAGAGAGAAAACTAATGCTCCAAAAAAGACCATCAGGTAATGTTGTAGCCACTCATTGGGGATGCTAAACATTTTGAGACTCAATAAAAATTAGTGTCATAGCGATGCAATTGCGGGAAGCGGATCTGGCTCCTGACGTTATAGGCCTTCAGGACCAGGTCAGCAAAAGTAATTAGGTATCCGGCATAACGCGCGTATTCGCTCATGCCCTGTTCCGGCACATATACGATATCTCCACCCTCGACCAGGATGTTTTTGTCGGTACCAGTACCCAGCAGGAGCGCTTCAAGATTGACTTTGACGCATTTGACTTCGGCGTCGGGGGAGGCTTTCAGGATGATGACTTCCGATTTTGTTCCTTTCTGGGTAAACCCGCCACAGCGCGAAATCGCTTCAACCACGGTAATATCCCTGTTATGAGGTATGATCTGGGGAGTAGTAACCTCTCCAAGCACGATTATCGCATTAGTGTCGGCTTCACCGATATAGATGAAATCTCCTCCCTCGAGCGGAATATCGAACCTCATATCGCCAAGGCGGAAAAGCTTGTCAAAGTCGACATCGAGCTTCACTCCATTCCTTGAGAGATAGGATGCATTGAGATTGGCGACAGACCTGCCGCCCATGAAATCGTTTATATAGAGAAGTCCGCCTGCGTCGGCTACGGCATCGGTAAGCCTTTCACCTTTTGTAAGCTTGAACTTGCCGGGACTCTTGAGTGCGCCCATCATCGACACATACTTCTCAACAGCATCCTCGTGGACCTTCTTTATCAATATGCTTATCCTCGGCTTCACAAAAAATTCACCGAGGGCCTTCTCCAAATCAAAACGAAGATCCTTTATCGTCCTTCCTGCGGCCTGGACCTCGCCAACGAGAAGATAGGTAATCGTGCCGTCGGGGATGACAGTGACTTCACGTGTCATATCAGGTTCTTCAAGAAGCGATATCTCCAGCATATCCCCGTTACCAAGCACATAAGGTCCCTGTTCCTTTTTCACCGTGCTGTCAATAGGGGGAAGTATGGAATTGCTAGACTCAAAGGATTTCATCAGGTCGTTAATCTGCTTGGTTGATTTCTGGTCAAGCTCCTTGGTCGGAGCAGGCATGTCCTGCTGCGCAGCGTCCTTCTTGGCGGAATTACAGCCAGTGTAGAGAGCTACCAGGATCAAAAAAGCTATGATGATTCCAAATCTATGCATCTTCATAAGATACGGCCTTAATATGAATAATCTCCCAATATATCATGTTTTCGCAATAAAAGGAATACTGAAACAATAATTTTTTATGGAACCTGCAAGATTATATCTTAAAAGACTCCTTCATTCTTTCAAATACTGATTTCGCAGGAGTCGTCGAATGCCTTCCTCCCTCGAGAAAAGATTTCAGCTCAGATGCGACCTGCTGCATGCCCGGATAACGATCTTCCGGCTTTTTCTGGAGCATTTTCATGAGAATTCCACATATCTTCCCATCTAGCCCCTTTACGCGTTCCGACGGGGGGACGATTTCACTTTTTGAAACAATATTTATCATTCCCGCAATATTTCCGGCCTGATCCTTGTACGGGATGAATCCTGTGAGAAGTTCATACATCAGGACACCAAAACTGTAGATGTCGCTGGAAGTAGTAATGAACTGTCCCATCGCCTGCTCAGGCGACATGTATCTGGGTGTGCCTTGCGGAAGTATCCCAGCCCCTTTTTTCAAGGATGAATAGTAGAAGTCCGTCACATATGGCACATCATTGGAGTCCATTAGCACGTTTCCCGGCTTGATATCCCCATGAATAACCCCCTTTGAATGGATGCAGGCGATTGTCAGGGAAAGCGAAAGCCCTATTCCGAGCCTTTTATCCATAGGGATGCTCCTGTCCTCAACAATCCTTTCCAGCGTGCCGCCCTCCATGAAATCCATTACAATATAGTACAAATCCCCTACCCTTCCGGCCTTGTAGACCTTGACTATCATGGCACATTCTGAAAGTCTTGACGAGGCAAGGGCGTTTTCCACTACAGCATCAAGGACTGAAGCATCGATAAAGGGGTGGAGTTCCATTATTTTTATGGCAAAATGGGTGCCATTGGAATCGGAAGCCT
>JANYBI010000256.1 GCA_025360875.1 Lentisphaerota bacterium | reverse complement strand
GATGCATTTCCATATTATTTCCGGAAAAAGGGGCTTGGACAACTGATTGGGACACGTACATGGGGCGGATTGGTTGGGATGTCAGGCAATGCAGGCCTGGTTGATGGCGGATACATTGCCGTACCGCAATTCGGCATTTTCGACGAAAAAGAACAGTGGATCATTGAAGGTGTAGGCGTTTCTTCTGAGGCCTGTGATTCGAATATTTCTGGAGAGACATTGATTTTCTGCGCAGTCGCCCATTCGAGGAGTTCGGCCCTGTTGAAACGGAACTGGTCGTTGATCTTGTACGCCGGGATTATCTTCTGGTCGATCCACCGGTACACTGTCCGTTCCGACACGTTGAAATATGTCGCGACATCATGAACTGTAAGCTGCATAGGGTTTCCTTGCTTGAGATATGTCTCAATATTACACCACGTGTCATATAATGTCAATAGGCGGCGTAGATAGGTGGAAAGTCTGTCCGATGCGCCCGCAGAGGATATTCTATTGGGAGGGAATATTACATCGGCCACAATTGACATTCCAATATGTAGGCAATAGCTTATATGGACGATTGTTAATTTTTTGACAGAACTTATCCGCGAGAGGAATTCCATGAGAAAAATATTTTATCCGTTTGCGCCTGTAGTTGTCGCCGGCATAATCTTTTCCGTCACTTCCTGTTCAAAGGCGCCTGAACAGAGGAAGGCTGCAGCTGTGCCTGTGACAGTGGCCAAGGTGGAGTCAAAGCTTGTCCCAACGCAGATCAATACGTACGGGACCATTGAAGCATATACTGTTGTTCTTATCAAATCCCTAGTCGGCGGACAGATTATCAAGGCACATGTGAAATCAGGACAGGACGTGCATAAAGGCGATCTCCTTTTCTCTATTGATGCAAGGCCCTATGACGCTACACTCAAACAGATCGAGGCTAATCTGGAGAGGGATACCGTGCTCTCAGCCGATTCAGAGAGGCAGTCAAGGCTGAAAAACGAACTCTTCGAGAAGAAGGCAGTTTCGGAAGATGAGATGTTCAGGACCAGGGCCATCGCCGAATCCTTGAAGCGTTCCGTGAAAGTTGATGAGGCGAACCTGGACAGGGCAAAGCTTGATGTGGAATACTGTTCGATAAGATCCCCTGTCGACGGGAGAGCTGGAAATGTCCTTGTTGATGAGGGCAACGTGATAAAGGCAAATGATATGACACTGATCGTCATCAACCAGATAAAGCCTGTCTCAGTTTCATTTTCAGTTCCCCAGTTCCATCTTAACCAGATCAAGAGGCATATAGCTGAAAAGAAGCTTGATCTCCAGGTGAAGGCCCAGGGCTCTGAGGAAGCGCCGATGAAGGCGGAATTGGAGTTCATGGACAACACTGTAGATCCTACCACGGGTACGATCAGGATGAAGGCAAGACTTGAAAACGAGAATGAGCTTTTCTGGCCGGGGCAGTTCGTCAATGTCACAATAAACATGGTGTCTGAAAAACCTGTCCTGGTAGTTCCTTCACAGGCGGTCCAGCCAAGCCAGAAAGGCAACTATGTGTACGTTGTGAAACCTGATATGGCCGTTGAAATGCGGATTGTCGAGATTCTGCGGTCTGTAAGCGGCGAGACCGCTTTGAGCAAGGGGGTTTCAGATGGCGAAACTGTAGTGACCGACGGCCATCTCAAGATTATCCCGGGCAGCAAGGTCGATATAAAGTCCCCGAACTGGAACGCTGAGCCGGAAAAAAAGACTGAAGCAAAATGAATTTCTCTGAAATATTCATACGAAGACCGGTGATGACGACGCTCGTAATGGCGGCAATACTCCTCTTTGGAATTATCTCGTATCCCAAACTGCCTGTCAGCGATCTGCCAAACGTCGATTTCCCTGTGATCCAGGTTTCGGCAAGCCTGCCTGGAGCCAGTCCTGAGACGATGGCGTCTGCTGTCGCGACTCCGCTTGAGAAGCAGTTCTCAACGATTGACGGTCTGGATGTGATGTCGTCGTCCAACCTCCAGGGCAGTACCTCGATAACACTCCAGTTCACACTCGAGAAGAGCATTGACATAGCTGCCCAGGACGTGCAGGCGATGATATCGAAAACAATGAGGGATTTGCCTGCGGATATGCCGAGTCCTCCATCATATGCCAAGGTGAATCCCGCCGACCAGCCCATCCTTTTCGTGGCCATGACAAGCCCGACGCTCCCGCTATATACGCTTGATTATTATGCGCAGACGATCATATCGCAGAAAATTTCGACACTGAGCGGAGTTGCGCAGGTCATGATATACGGCTCGCAGAAGTATGCTGTCAGGATAGAGCTGAACCCGAAACAGATGGCCTTCCTCGGTGTAGGGATTGATGAAGTCCAGAACGCCGTGCAGGCGGCGAATGTCAATCTTCCGACTGGACAGGTCGATGGCCGTTACCTGGCATATACGATCCAGGCCAAGGGACAGCTCTACAACGCAAAAGCCTACAGATCGATAATCATAGCAAACAGGAATGGCCAGCCTGTAAGGCTTGAAGACATAG
>JANYBI010000252.1 GCA_025360875.1 Lentisphaerota bacterium | reverse complement strand
AGCTTGCGAAGTTCCTGCACGCGCTGCCACTGCCAGTCCGGCATCCAGGCCGGTTTGCGGAATGCAAGCTTCTCCGCCATCGCCTTTATAGCTGCCGCATCGGGCATGATCGCGGTCGGCTGGCCGCCGCTCTTGTCCTGGACAAGTTTCTGCGCCAGCGACTTCAGCTCGCGGGCCGGAGGCAGTTTCACCGCCTCTTCCTTGCCGTCGGCAAATTGCAGTTCCAGCCGGGCAGTTTTGAAAGTCAGACCGTTGCCTCCGGTGGGAACCGCCCATTCATAAGCGCTCCAGTCGGCATAACGGACATCATAGGTCTCCCATTTGCGTAAAAGCAGTCCCTGCTCCTCAAAGTTGCGCAAGCGGTCGCCAAGGCTGGCGCCATAGGCGGCATCGGTAAGCAATGCGGTGACATCCAGTCGGCCTTGCGGTTTTTCCTTGGAAACTTCGACAGGACCGAGACGGGTCGGATACCGGTCAGTCTTTTCGTCCTGTGCTCCATATTTCGTCCAGTAACCTGCACCATCGAGATATGCGTTGAAGGTCGGAGCCGGCACGCCTTCGGCTGAACTCCAGGGGCGGCGCAGCGCCCAGGCGACATAATGCCAGTGCGGAGGATCCTTCTTCACCGCATCCTGCAGCTGGCCACGGACATCGTATCCTCCTGGCTGCGCTTCGACATCCTCGTACTCGAATACGATCTCGGCTTTGGCGATCTTCCCATCCTGTGCAAGTCTTGCGGCGATCTGGTCCGCAGCCCCAGGGAAACGCAGCAAAAGGGAACGATGCACGGCGTCCGCTGTGCGAACTTTGGGAAATGACTTGTTCCAGTCGCGTCCATCAATAACGGCAGTTTCGCTGTTATTCAGCGCCAGCGGTTCGGCCGCCATCGCCGCAGGAGACAGCGCTCCTAAAATTATCAATCCTCCAGCAGCGACAGCCCATGACCTGAAAGTCGATTGCAAATTCATTTGATGCACTCCTGATATTTAATTGAATAGTAATTTTTATTTCGTCTCCGGTTCTCCGGCGCGATAAGCAAGCCCATCTTCAATGACCTGGCCAAACTCATCGGCGATACGGAGCATGAATCCCCAGCCTCCGCCACCCTGGCAGATCTTCACGAGTATTTCATTCTCGCCTTTTTGAAGAGTACATCCGACGACATCGCTGTCAGGATCGACTCCGCGCAGGACATTGTTCGCCCAGATCTTTTTGCCGTTGAGCCAGACGGTGATCGTGTCATCGCTGCCCATGACCAGGCAGACCTTGCGTTCCTGATCCGAAATGATTGTGGTATATGCGTAGGCGCAGACATTTTCCTTGGGCGTGAAAAATTTCGTGAAATCTATCGCACTGGCCCCAAGTGCCGGCTTCCCCTTTTCCTGGGCGCGGCTCCATTTTATCTCCTTGTTCTCAACGCCCTTGTATGCCGCATTGAGATCTACTTTGCCTTTTTCCGGAGGATATCCCGTGTCGAATCCGGCGCCATTGTCTTTGGCGAAAGGACCGGCAAGCATCCAATCCTGGATAGACTGAGGCGCTTTCCCTTTTCCCGCAACCGCCTTTTCGAATACGGCCTGTGCCCTGGCAAACCTCTCAGGAATCTGCGATATGGAAACTTCTGTTCCTTCCAGCGGCAGCGCAAGCGCGTCCTTATCCCCAATCTTGACAGGCTTGAGCGCTGTCTTCTTGCCGTTCAACTCGACTTCCTGCACATCTTTCAGTCCGGAGAAAATAAGATGCGAGGCCATGCCCGGCAATTTGGACTGTCCGTCGGCGGACGCATATGAGACTGTGATTTTCCGGGCGGCGGGCTGAATTGTCACACGCCCCATTGCAAGGCGTCCGTCGGCATCAACGCGGATGTCTCCGGGTATGCTGAGGGACCAGAATGTCGGTTTTGAAAACGGCTGGTAGCCGCTGAAAACACCATGTGCCGCATCTGCGACAAGATAGGTCATCGCGCCGGGTTCGCTCGTAAGCGTGGCTCCATTCTTCTCAAGTTTTCCGGTCGTTCCCTGCTGTGTAAGAGTCGTGTCGCGTTCTATGCCGGGCGCGTTGTAGGGCCATTTTCCGTTCACCTGTCTTACAGGGAAAACGTTTGTCGTGGGCTGTCCTCCGCGGTATGTCGGCTTGAACGAGCATTCGAGCAGATCATCGCCGCTCTTGTATGTGAAGTCGGCCTGCTCCTTTGCGGCGTCCCACTTCGAGGTCAGTGCGCTTTCGGCGATATGCTTCTGGAATTTTTCGAATGAACCGTATTCATCCTTGTCACCGGCCTCGAAGACGAAACCGTTGAAGGCGCGGTCGATGGAGGCCCAGTCTGCCGTTGCCGGATCGATGGGGGCGTCCTTGTGCATGTTGTAGATGTTCATGCGCAGAGCCTCGCGTGCATTTCCTCCGCCCTGCATTTCAGTCATCTTCCCGTCATCGACGATCTCAACCTCGATGTCGCGCCCGAGATCGGTCGCCTGCACCGGGATGATCGCCATATAGCTGACTCCGTCCATGATCGTGATGCGCTGCCCAAGCTTTGCCTGGACAGGAAATTTCTCGACGCGTTTCCCGTCGACATACCATTCCCATTTCGGGGCCGCCTCGAAATTGAAGAAGCCGAGAGTGGTCTGCAGGCTGCTGATCTTTTCCGGCACGGGACGTCCGCCGTCGAACTTGAGGTGGTCGGTCGGGCTTGTGAGTACGATAGCCTTGTTACGGTACTGCATCGCATACTGCAGATAACCTTGCGCGCATACTGAGCCGTTGGGGTTGCGCTGCTTGATGTCGTGCCAGATCGAATCGAGCAGTTCGGTCCTGTTGATTCCACCGCGGGCGATCACGGTACCGAGCTGCGTCATCGACGCCACCGCGTCTCCCGAACGGCGCCATTGAGCCATGAACGGGACCGTCTCGTTGCCTGTGGCGTCCAGCGTCGCAACACCATAGTTCTTTCCAAGGTATGAACATTTCCAGAGCGGCGTCTGGCTATATCCACCCCACACCTTATATGAGTTTATGGAATAATAAGGAAACGGCTTGTCGTCTACGACTTTCGACATCCAGTCCGGCGCCCACGGCGAGATCATCGCCTGCTGCGCCACTCTGCCCGGCATGAGATTGTGGCCGAAGACCGGCATCTTCTCCACGTTGCTGGCGTTGATCACAGGTTCAGCCTTGGGGTTGACCGGACCAGCAGGAGCATCGGTCAGCGCGCCTTTTTCAGAGAGCGAATCCATGACATGCATTGTCCCTTCCTGTATTCCAAGCAGGTAGGCGATGCCGGTACGGCCCGAACTGGAGATGAAACGGCGGAGGTTCGGATGGTAGGCCGAGGCGAGCTCTTCCACGGACTTGGTGATGATGCTCTCGCCCATCATCCGTTCAAACGGTGTCCGCGCCACATCCTGTATGACCTTCTGCGCGGTCAGCGATTCCGCAAAATAATAATGGTCTATCGATTCCTGCGTGGAACCGTCGAACCAGCTCCACATCTTGAACGACCAGTCCTCCACGCCGTGGCGACCGTCGTTGATCAGCATCTTGTTGTCCAGGAGGATTCCGCCTCCAAGAGTGCCAATCGCATTCCAATTGTTGAAATTCATCGTGCCCATGGCATAGCAGTAGGTGCGGTACACGGAGAAGTTGCCGCGCCAGTCCTTGGTCTCGTCATAATAGGCCCTCGCTTCCTTGCCGCCGATATAGCCCTGTGCGAAATTGTAATGCTTTCCATTGAATTCAAATCCCCTGACGAAATCACGGTCCGGCATGAGCCAGGCCCACCAGTAGAGTTTCCAGTGGTCCTTCACGGGATCCGGCATCGCCTCACCCCTCAGCAGACAGGTTTCCACACTTTCAGCCGCGTCGAATCCGCGCCAGGAACGCGGCGCACGCGCCATCTGCTCGTCGATCCATTTCACGTATTCATCCTGGGTGTCAGGGAAAAGTTTTGCGCCTCCATATCCGAGCATGGTCTGCAGTCTTTTTTTCTGCCATTCCGGCATATCCGCACGCTGGCGCTGCGAAATCTTCTGCGACATCAGCTTGATCTCATCCGCCGAAGGCATCACCGCTGTCGGCTTGCCTCCGGACTTGTCCTGTTTCAGACGCGCCGCGATTTCCGGAACAGGTTCGATCTTGACGGACGCAGGATTGACAGCCTCGCCTTTGCCGGACTTGAAAGTGACTACCAGCTGCGGAGCTTTGATCAAAATGCCGCGCGGTCCGGTGGCAGTTCCCCATTCGTAGCTGCCCCACCAATAAGCGGCATCATACACTTCCCATTTCCTGACAATGAAGCCGCAGCTTTCGGCCATGCGCAGGCGTTCTTCCAGGGTTTTGCCAAAAGCCGGATCCACGAATGCGCCGGTCACATCAAGTCTGCCATCGGTGTTTTTCTCTGACACTTCCGCCGGACCGAACTGTTTTGGAAAGCGGTCCTTTGTCTCGTCCTGCGCCCCGTATTTCGCCCAGTATCCGGCACCGTTGATATACGCGTTGAACGTAGGACCTGTGGCCGCATCCGCCTGCCATGGACGCCGCAGCAGCCATGCGACGGCATGCCATGACGGCTGCGTCTTCACCCACATGTCGCCGAGAAATGACATGCCTGCCGGTTCGGCATAGCCTTCGGGCCAGAATTCGGTGTCACGGAAACCAAGCACAAGCTCCGCTTTTGCAATTGAATTACCCTCGGATAATTTTTTCGCTATGGCCTCAGACGAGCCCGGAAAGCGCACAAGCAGGCTGCGATGGACCGCGTCAAATACCAGGGCTCCCGGCCTGGTTCCGTTATTGCGCTTGGCTGGATTCCATACTGCGCTGGGCCCTTTTCCAGATTTGCCCTTGTCGACAATTTCCGTGACGCCTCCTTCAGCCAGCTCCGAAGTCATCTCCTCCAGCACGACGGGCATATCCCACATTTCCCTGAACCCGCTGATACCGGATGTCTGCGCCTTGTTGAATGTCAATTTTGAATCATCCGCCTGCGCATATGCCACCGCCACGGCAAATCCCGATACGACCGCTACGGCAACCGATGAGAGACTCCGACACCATTGTGATTTCATTATCCTCTATCCTTTTTATTATGGAAATTATTATTTGTTCAGTACTCAGCCTGAAACCTGTTCCAGATACTGGACTGATTAGACGCCGTGGAATTATTTCCCGGATATACGTCGGCAATGTCGTCAGCCGGATTGGGCGTCCTCTTGTAGACGATCCAATGCGCGCTGCCATCGACATAGCACACGTTATATCCTTCGCCGTTATGGGACCCGGACACCCAGCCGTTGAATGCGTTGTAGCTGCCGATCCGCAAATCGCTCGCCAGAGGCCAGCTGCCTTTCACTTCCGGACCTGCCGGAGTCTTTCCCGAAATTCTCGGGGCATAGAAGGTGTCAGGCGGAGTTGTCATGAGATTCCTCCAATTGTTCGTGCCACCATTATAGAACGGTATGGGTATGAAGGAATATGTCACAGCTATGCCTGCTCCATTGGGGCGCAGCGTACCGGGTTTCCAGTTCTCAAAATTAGTCCGCGACGCCGTCCCTCCCTTCAGATCATCCACGTTCGCATATTCGCCCGACGGACAGAACATGATGCGCGGACTCAGGTAGTCGTTGCGGATATGGACGCCGAACCACTGCAGCTTTTCCGGATCCTTGTCGTTGTATACGATAAATGTGCGGCCCTTGTAGTTGTTGTCCGAGGCATAGTTGCCCGGCAGAGGCACAATGTATCCATCATAATCCAGGGAGTAGCTGTTGAGCGCCAGTCCAATCTGTTTCAGGCCGCTGACACAGGATATCCTCTTTGCAGTCTCACGCGCCTTCTTGAGCGCAGGAAGCATTATCGCCATCAGGATTGAGATGATCGCGATTACGACGAGTAATTCAATGAGTGTAAATTTGAAAAAAGTTACTCGTCGCCCTGAGCTTGTCGAACGGGCCACAAGCAATTCGATCAAAGTGAATCCTGCCAGTTTTCCATTTTTCATAATATGCTTTCCTGTTAAAGGAAACAGCTCATGGTATGAGGATGATTTCGCGTGTCTGGTTGTTGTTGCCGTTGCCATGGCCTGAAGTTGGAGTGTCGTAAATGTAGTTCCATCTCCAGTTGATCGGAGTAAAATGGACGACGCCTTTGGCAAATGAGTTCCAGTTGCAAATATTGGAAGCCTGTTTAAAGGACAAATATTCCACATGTCCGTCAAAGAAGCCGATCGTCTGCCCGTATCCGCTTGTGGCATGCGGGTTCTTCGACTTCCAGTCCGCAGGGACGTTGCTCCTGTTGTATCCCCACTCGAAGATAGGCGCATATTTTTCAGGCTTGCGCACCCCGGATATCTTCAGGCAGGTGAACGGGGTCGCCCCGTAAATGGAATATGTGCCTCCGCCACCGACCGGACCGTTGTTCGAAGGTCCTCCCATGTAGTGGAAGGTTCCCATTGCCTGGTTGTGCTCCTGTCCCGGAAGATGCTGCCCCGACCAGAGAACCGAAAACCTGTCGCCGTCAGATGCGTTCTTCGCCCTGGACCACGGGTTGTTCTCCCCGTAGACATACACATTGCTGGTTATCGAAGGGCATACAAGTATTTCCGAACTCAGATTGTAGTATGATTTCAGTTCGCACCAGTTTGGCATGATGCCTTTTCCGTCACCTACCAGATTGTAATCCTGGCTGATAGGAACGGTATCCTGATCGTCCATGGCATACATGGTGAGCGAATACATGAACTGCTTGATGTTGCTCTGGCATGCCGCCTGATATGCCATGCCCTTGGCCGTCCTCAGCGCCGGAAGTAGAAGAGCCGCCAGGATTGCGATGATCGCAATGACCACAAGCAATTCGATCAAAGTAAAGAACTTTGCTCGAATTGGCCTACGTCCCCTAACGGGTAACTTCGGCTGGCACGCGACGAGTAGCTCAATGAGAGTAAATAATCCGGAATTTTTGATGCATGATGCATGATACCGGATATGAGACACCGGATCTTGACTCTTACATTCTGACTCCTGGCTTCTGACTCCTGACTTCTGACTCCTGAATCCAGTATCCTGCATCCTGCAACCTGCATCACTTTTTTTTGCTTTTATCATTTTTATTATCCTTACATTTCCAGCTTCATGGCCAGTTCCGGTAGCCGGCGTATGTGCCTGCGTTGATGTCCGCACCGGCAATCCCGTTGCGAATCGGATAGAGATGGCCGAGGTTGGTACCGTCAAACCACAGGCTGTACATCACCTCAAATTCCTTTGGCATCAGCTGCTGGGCCCATTCTATATATTGATACTGGCTGATGGCGCAGTTGCTCCTGGGCACCCATTCGCCGGATCCGTCAGTGCCTATTACGTTCATTCCGTGGCTGACACCGCTGCTGCGATGGGGCGTACGGGCGAGACCGCCTGAAACTGTTCCGGCACCTGTAGATTCGTCCACAAACTGGTTGGCCTGGTTGGTGCCCCAATAGCAAATGTCATGGGAAAAAGCGCGCCTGCCGCCGGGCGAGTTACCCCAGAGCTTGCTGGCACGAGCCGGATATTTCGGATCATCACCGCCTGATCCGGGATGGAAACCGCAGCCTATCAGGGAATAGTCGGTGGATCTCTGCCAGGTGCGGTACTGATAGGCCTTATATGTGTCCGCCTCGGAAAAAGTCTGCGACAGTCGCACGCCGGAAGGACACCACAGGATGCCGTTCGGACTGTTGAAATAGGCGGAGGAAGTGTCAGGCAAGTTGATTTTCAGGGAGAGATATTCCCCGTAGAAGACATAG
>JANYBI010000242.1 GCA_025360875.1 Lentisphaerota bacterium | reverse complement strand
AAGCTCGTAGATCGGATCAAAACTGTGATCGCGCAGGATTTTCACGGGAAGCTTTTTGAATTGCGCACCAAGGAGGATGCGGATTTCGCTTTTCCCGGTCACGATCTTTTCCAGGTTCAGCCTGGAAAGTTCCATCCCCGTAAAAGTCTGCGTGAAGCATTTGAGGGGAAGACGTCCGGATCTGACTAGGGTTTTCCCTATCCAGATTTTGCCCAGCCCGACGAACTCGTCCTTTTCCACCAGCACTTCGAACCGGCAATTTTTCAATTCTACCATCTTCTTCATCCACCTGCTCCTAAATTAAACCGTCATTTACTAATCATCTCATAATAGTCTCGATGAATTTCCTCTTCAACGGAGCGCGGGTTTTCCAACCCGCGACACTCTATCTATGGCGGGTAAGAAAACCCGCCCTCCGTTATTTTGGAACTCAATATTATTTCGAGACGATTAGTAACTACGTTGAATGCCATCAGCGCCTGACACCCCAGGTATCGCGGTATATCGCCTGTGTCTCCGCGTCGACATGAGTCCGTGGCCCGCGCGGGATCTTGACCGTAACTACCGAACCGTCATTGTTGCCGAAATTCACCTGCGTCCGTTTGGTATGCGCCGGCATGTATCCCCAGTTGGCTGCTACTCCCTGCGGGAAAGTATAGGCACCCACCAGTCCCATTATTGGCTGCACGTGTATCGGCGGACACGATATGATCGGCATAGTCCACGTGCTCTTCGACGAGGTCATCCAGTTCCAGTTGGCGTCGTTCTGTCCGATATTGATGCCGTTGCCGTTGTTGGCGAGCACTGCGTGCACGGGGTTGGACGCCCACGGACTCCAGGCGATAGGGTCGTTGATGGTGCCGTTACCTGCAGCGTCAATGCTGTAGATCGGCATGTTGATCGCGCGTGCACAATAGAGGAAATAGCTCCCGAACCTCTTGGCTACCGGTACGGCTTCGCTGGTAGCCGGGTTGTATCCGGCGATATATGTGGCGAATCCGTAGTTCTCGGGCATCGCGGAGCACTGGGCCTGTTCAGGGCTGGTGATATATCCGCCATCGACAATGCCTTTGCTCAGCCATTCGTAGAACATGCCGTCGTGTCCGCCTCCCCCCTGACGCACGCTGATCCAGGGATACCCCTGCTCATGGTCGGTGGCGTAGTTCACCAGCGCGACGACGATCTGCCGCTGCAAGTTCACACAGGTAATCGTCTGCGCCATCTGCTTCGCCTGCGTCAGCGCAGGCAGCAGCAGCGACGCGAGAATTGCGATGATCGCAATTACGACGAGTAATTCAATCAGAGTAAAATTTTTCCTTCCGGAAAAATTTTTATGCGAGATGAAAATTCCATTGCATTTGTTCATTTTTCACCATCCTCCCTATTTCCAATTTCAACTCGGAACTTCCATCAATACGCGTCCCAGATGCATGCCGGATCGCCTTCGACATGGAGATCGAGCTCAATAGTCTTCACAGTACGCGCAGAACCGTCAAGGATCAGGCAATTTGTGCCATTATGATAATCGGCGAAACCGCGTGTCCATCCGCCAGTGGTGGAATTCCTTGGCGTCCCGAACATTGAATGCACCTGGGCCGACGGGATATTGGATCCTCCCTGAACCGTGGGATATGCCGTAGGGATCGGGTTTGGCGTATTGTTCAAATATGCATCGGCGCAATACATAGAATTGTTTGGATCAAACCATCCTGTCTTAGGGGCAAGGGGAAGAGCATGGTTCGAGTCGTTCCAGTTCGCCTGCAAGATAGCCGCCGGATCAGGTAGAGCTGGCTTCCAAGTCAGGTATCCAGTGCCACCCTGGCTTCCATTGTAGCATCCCTGGAACATTATGCCGATCGATGGGCCGCTGTCCTTATATCCTTTCTGGCATCCCGGGCAGCCGAAAACCTGTCCGTTTCCATTCATATATTCGGCCAACTGGAGCCACCAGTCGCCGACATAGACGGGAACGAAATTATTATAGTCGACAGAATAGCCCATCACTGAAACTCCAATCTGCTTCAGGTTACCCATACAGGATATCTTGAGGGCCTGGATCTTGGCGTTCCTCAGCGCCGGCAGGAGCAGTGCCGCGAGAATTGCGATGATCGCAATGACCACAAGCAATTCGATCAAAGTGAAATTTGCTCGAATTGTCCTACGCACTCCGCCTATGCGGAGCAGCTTCGGATGGCAGGCCACGAGTAATTCAATGAGCGTAAAATTTTTCCGGCAGGTAAAATTTTTGATTTTATAATTCATCGCACACTTCCCCTTAAAGATCCCATTGCTGCTTATGCGGCGGCAACCTCTTTCCTGCGCCTGTTTGCCGCCCCCTTGGAATCAAGCTCCCACTCGAAGACGACCGGCAGCTCGGTGTTCTGCGGATACAGACGCCCCTCACGCTGCGCCTTCAGGCATTCGACATCGCGGATAATCATGTCCCGGCAGTCAAGCCCAAGACGCGTCACCGGAACGCAGCTCGGAGCCCTGTCCGGAAAATTGCAATGGGCCAGCACTTCCAGGTCCTGCGGAATCCGCAGGCCGGATTTCGCAAGCCCCTCAGTCGCCGCCTCGACCAGATTGTCGTCCCGGATAATCAGGGCGTCAGGACGGTCTTCCCCGGATAATTTCGCCAGTAGCAGCGCGACCTGATGTGCGGAACCAGACTGGAGTCCGCAGGACTGCATCCATTCAGGGCGTCCGACCTTGCGCCGCAAAAGATAGTTTAAATCCCCTTGATGATCGTTCGCATGATATACGCCCATTACCGCTATTTTCCTGCGTCCTCTCCTGATCAGATGATCCACGGCACGTTCCAGGAATTTCTCACCGGCGAAATGGAAATGATGGAGATGGCTGTAGCTTTTAGGCGAGCCGTTAAGGACAAGGGGCAGACCCGGCTGTTCCATCGCAGGCGTTCCGGCAAGATGGTCGGGAGGGAGGGCGAATATCAGGCCCGCCACCCTGTGTGATTCCACGTCGGCAATAAGCCGGCGGAAACCTTCCGCCTGTATATGTCCCTGTTCATAATAATACGACTTGATGGCATAGGCGCCTTCTTCGCTGAGTTTCGACGCAGCCTGCTGCATGGCCACGGTGTAGCGCGTCGAGGAGAACGGCAGAAAGGAGACCAGCCCATACTGGTAGAGGTGCGGCGGCTTTCCAGCCACAACTGTTCCGCCGAAGCGTCTGGCGGTTATGAAGCCGTCCCTGATAAGAGTGTTCATCGCAGTCTGGAGCGTCTGGCGGCTTGAGCCGAACCGGACGAGAAGTTCATCCCGTGACGGCACAGCGGCACCCGGAGCCAGCTTTCCGCTGACTATATCCTGGCGTATCTCATTGAGGATATCTATCTGTTTTTTGCTTGCCATAGGTAGATTTCCAATAATAAACTACTCATATCTAGATTTAGATTAGCCTATTTTAGACTTGATGTCAAGTCTGCCCGGAATTATTTCAGGAATTTCTGTGACGGGGCACTAGGGTTTCAGATTAGGATCAAGAAAGCCGCCTCCATAGGGATTGTAAGCCATGGTGGAACCATCTATGTAGGCGCAACGGTCGAACAGCCATGATTCCGCATGACCGTCCATGAATGAGGAGACTCCACGCACCAGATTACCTTCCCCGACGCGATACCCCCTGCCCCGCCCATGTATGGACGAATAATAGTTGGCGGTCGTGCTGGCCAGGGCCGGATTCGTCTGCGTGCTGCAAAGCTGCAGGAAAGTCAGGTCAGGCTTTTTCCTGTGCGACAATAACGGATCATGGCCGGAATAGGCGGGATTGGACCCAAAGGTGTAGATGTAGCTGTTCGGGAAATAGCTGCTGTAGAAGCCGGGGTCGGATTCAACGGTCGTCTTATCGGCGCCCCAGGCACCGCCCTGTATGTACCAGTTACCTCCGAACGGAGTATTGTCGGACGTACATTGATGCGAGCCTTTGTTGAGACCGTAGTCGAACGAGTCCTTTACGTACCCGTAGGTGATCCATTCGAAGCCTAATCCGCTCCAGGTGTGGCTGAGGGTCGTCGGAGTGCCGCTCGTGGTGGTAAACGTGAAGGTGGTGGAAGTTCCGGCAGGATAGACGATCTTGCCGCTGTTGTCATCGGCCTTCATCAACGCGGCCTGACCCTGGCTTTTCAGGTTGCCGATGCATACCGTCAGCCGCGCCTGCTCACG
>JANYBI010000117.1 GCA_025360875.1 Lentisphaerota bacterium | reverse complement strand
ATTCAGCAGTCTAAAAGGACTGTTATTATTTTGAAATAGGACATCCAGCGTAGTAGTGTTTATGTCATGAAAGCTGAAATCATATACATGTTCGCGTTCGACATCGCGCAGGAGGCTGATCTCGGGAAAATAGAGAAGTTTCTGAGCGGTTCAGCCGAACTCCACAAGATAGGAAGGCTCAAGGACACGCCTCCCCACTTTCCGATACACCGCCCCCTTGCAATCCAGATAGAGGATGTCAGTATCGATGGTCCGTTAGGACCGATGAAATTTTCCGCGTCCGTCAAGATATTCGCAATCGGGGCAATGTCGCTGAAGCTGAGGATTCCGGTGACTTTCGACAAGATCTCAGATCTGCTCCCATACAGCAACCTCCGCTTCAGGGACTCTTCGGGGATGGAAAAGAGCGTCATGGATACGGCGCGCAAGCTGTTCAGCAGCATAACTGAAGGACTCGATGCTCCAGTTCAGGAACTCGGGACACCGGAGGATTTTACGGTGTTCTGCATCAGCACGCCAGTGACAGACTCCGCCGGAAGCGACGGAGATATGGACGGGGAATCCTGGTTGCGCAAGAATGCACGCGAGGTGACAGGACTTCTTGTCGGAGAAACTGATCCCTCGCGCCTGAGTTCGCAGGAAGTGGAGGATGTCACGAAGTGCTGGTATTCGTATTATCGCAGGGATCTTGCTGTGATCGACTGGGATACCGCGCTCCTGATCGATATTCCGGAAGACTACAACGACACCTTGTACGTCATGGAGATGGCTAATCTCCAGCTCGAGGAACTCCGAAGATATGACTTGTACCTGGATGAAGTCCTTGACAAGGCATATGACGAAGTCGATCGTGCCTCAAAGCTGAAATACTGGTTCTCCCGCCAGAAAATGATCAGGGAGCTCCGTGAGGTGAGGATGGATCTTTCCAAGGTGACGGACGAGATCACCAACATCTCGAAGTTCTTCGGTGAATGGCACCTCGCCCGTATCTACATTGGCTGCGCCACACGTTTCCATCTGTCGGACTGGGAGAACGCGGTCAACCAGAAGCTCCGTGCGCTGGACAGCATCTATTCAATACTCCAGAAGGACACCTTCGACTGGGCCATGTTCCTGCTCGAAGCCGCAATTGTCGCGCTCTTCATAATCGACCTGATAATAATCGTCGTCCTGGCGGTGTAGAGCTTTTGATGAGTCCTTTGGACGAATCACGTGGACTGCGGCAGCGGAGTGGAACGGAGATACCGCCTTTCTTCTGCGAAGCATCGCTTCGCAGGGAACAAAGCTGAATCTGTCGCTTCAGCACTTCCGCCTTCGCTGAGATGCTACGGCGCGACAGGCCAAGGTCAGGCCTGGGAGCCTGACGAGAAAAAGCAATTAAAACTCAGAACGGGAAAGTCAGCTGAACTGGTCCCTTGTCATCGGGCGGTGGCGGAAATCCCGATACGGATACGCCTATAAGGCGCACCTTACGCACTCCTGCCTCTGTCTTTTTAAGCAGCCCTGAGGCGATGTCGAAAATGATATTTGGAGAGTCTATCCATTTGCCTGCCGACTGTTGGCGGGTGATTGAGGTGAAATCGCCGTATTTCAGTTTCAGCGTGACAGTCTTTCCGGTAAGTTTCTCCTCCTTCAACATCCCATCAACCTCGACGGACAGCTCCCTGAGGATATCCTGTATTTCGCCTATGCTGTCCGTGTCGCGCTCAAGGGTGACTTCCCGACCCAGTGATTTGCGTGGAAGGTCTGGCGTCACCATCCTGTTGTCGATCCCTCGCACGATATTGTAGTAGTAGATGCCCGACTTCCCGAAAGCTAGGACAAGATCGGGAAGGGACATTTTCTTCAGATCTTTTCCTTTTTCTATCCCCAGCCCGTGGAACTTCTCGGCAGTGACCTTGCCGATGCCCCAGAAATCGCCGATGGGCAGTCCGTCGATGAATGTGTCCGCCTCTTTCGGCGTAATCACTGTAAGCCCGGACGGTTTGCGGAGTCCAGATGCGATCTTCGCAAGGAACATATTGAACGACACTCCGGCGGAAGCTGTCAGGCCGGTCTCGGAAAGGACCCGCTTCTGAATTTTTTCAGCCACCCAGGTTGCGGAAGGAATGTTTTTCTTGTTATGTGTGACGTCCAGGTAAGCCTCGTCCAGGGAAAGAGGCTCAACGAGATCGGTATATTCCAGGAAAATCTTCCTTATGCGTTCGGATTCGGCGCTGTAGATATCCATCCGGCAGGGAAGGAATATGCCATGAGGGCACAGTTTTGCCGCCATACCGGACGGCATTGCCGAATGGACTCCGAATTTCCTGGCTTCGTAGGATGCGGTCGAAACTACACCACGGCTTCCGGGCAGTCCGCCTACGATTACCGGCTTTCCGCGCAGGCTTGGATTGTCGCGCTGTTCGATGGAAGCGTAAAAGGCATCCATGTCGATGTGAATTATTTTACGGACCAGCATAGGTTTAATATATCCTTGGCTATATTACTCGTCAGTTATAAGTTTTGATGTATTTAAAACCCGCTTGCTTTGCCAAAGTTATACGATTCCGAGTGTAAGTCAAATCTTTTGTCCTGCCGTCTCCTGATTAAAAGC
>JANYBI010000185.1 GCA_025360875.1 Lentisphaerota bacterium | reverse complement strand
CGAACATACTTCCTGTGGCAAAACCTGCCGGACCATACACTGGTATTGCCGGTATAGCTATATTATTCAACGGCGCAAGTTCCACTGACAGCGATGGCACAATCGCCAGCTATGCCTGGAACTTCGGCGACTCGGCGACTGGGACTGGAAAAAATCCGAGTCACGCATATGCCGCAGCCGGAACGTATACTGTCAGCCTGACGGTCACCGACAACCGCAGCGGCACAAACACTGCGACTACGACCGCGACAATTTCCGGAAGCACAGTTACACTCAAGAACGGTACAGCCGTCACAGCAATCTCCGGGGCTGCAGGCTCTGTCAGCAGCTACAGGATAACTGTTCCATCAGCGCAGACCTTGCTCGAGATCAGGACAACAGGTACGATCGGGGACTCCGATCTGGATATTGCAAGTCCGTCTGGCGCCACGGTCAAGCGGCTTATGAATGCAACCAGCAACGAGTTTGTACAGGTGTTAAATCCGTCAGCCGGCGACTGGTACATCCATCTGTATGGGAAGACGGCCTATTCAAACGTCACACTGCTGGTGAAGTACTCACTGGCTACGGCGGTCGCCGCCGCTCCATCGGGACTGGCCGCATCGGATGGCACGTTTGACGACAAAATAGTGATTACCTGGAAGCCATCGGCTGGCGCAACTAGCTACGAGGTCTACAGGAACACTTCCAACGCTACGTCCGGGACGGATTTCAAACTGCTCGGAGAAGTCTCCGACACAATATTCGAGGACAGCACTGCCGTAGCCAACGTAATCTACTATTACTTTGCAAAGGCCAAAAATCCGATAGGGTCAAGCGCTTTCAGCACTTCCAATTCCGGATATCTCTCCAACACCCCGCCGACTCCGGGAGCAGTAACTGCCTCCGACGGCACGTACTTCGACAAGATCCGTGTGAGCTGGAAGTTGGTGCCGGGCGCGACATCATACATTGTGTTCCGTACGCAATCGGCAACGGCCATCCCTGATCCTGTCAACAACAGAATAGGTGAAACTGCAGCCCTATACTTTGACGACTTCGGCGACGACATAGTGCCGCAGGTCAGCGGAATCGTCAAGAAATACAATTACTGGATAGAGGCGAAGAACCAGAACGGGACCACCGGCCTCAGCAAGACGAACGACGGATCCCTTTCCAAGAAGGGGCCGGCATCGGTCACCGCGAGCAACGGCACATATTCCAGCAAAATCACGGTCACCTGGGCCGCCGTCCCCGGAGCGACTTCCTATGATGTCTACCGGTATACCGACAAGACGCTCCTAGTGAACGATGCGACTTTCGCAAAGATCACCGGAACTTCATATGATGACACAAGCGCCACCAAGGATGTAGCTTATTTCTATCGCGTAAAGGCGAAATATGGATCAGGCAATCCTGTAGTCTACAAGTACGACAGCGATTTCAGCCCCTCGATCATGGGACTTGCCACAGGCTCCAACAATCCGGTTTCCACTGCGCTTGCAAATGGTGTTCCATCCAATGCAGTTGGAGCAATGCCCCAAGGCAGCAGCATTTATTTTTCGTTTGAAGTTCCTGTCGGAACCACAAGGCTTGTCGCCACACTCAATGGGACTCCTCCACCGGTCGGAACCGTCAACGACTGCGATCTTCTTGCGAAGTTCGCAAATTATCCGACTGCCAAATCGTTCGGTGCAAAAGGCGTTGAGAACAAGGACAGCGAGATACTTACGGTAAGCAATCCCGCGGCAGGCACTTGGTATTTCCTGCTCTACGGGACGACGGCATACGCCAATGTCACGCTGACTGTGAACTGCTATTCAGTGGCCGATGTCGTACTTACACAGGTCCCTTTGAATGATCTTGCTGTTCCGTTCACGGCAGTGTTCAAGGGCAACGTGGTCGATGAGACGGGAGCAGGAATCCCGAACATTGTCGTCCTGGCGAGGAACCCGATCACCGGCCTGACAAGCGCGCTGACAAAGACAGATGCGAAAGGAGTCTTCGCATATTCGGCCCTGATCAACTCGGAGGGCGAACACACGTTCGACTTCTTCTTCACCTCAATTCCCGACAATGCGAAAGGCACTGCGAGCCATACGGTCGCTACCAGGAAGGGTTACATCGAACCCAATGGCTACTTTGACATGTCATGCTATCTGCCTGCCAAACCTGTCGCGACTGCTGGACAGGCGGATGTGGTCGGACTGCAGAACTTCCTGAACACCAGGAACGGCTGGAACGAGGAAGCCATTGACAGCACCTATGAGACGATGTGGGCTGACAGCACCTTTGTTGCCGCCAGCGGCGACACGCAGCTGTCCGCCAAGCTGGACTCAGGTCTCTACCTGCTGTTCTACGGCGTCGAAGGCGCAGGCGTTGGAAACGATACGACCCCGGCATCGGCTTTCTCAGCGGTTCCGTTCGTCGTCCACGTGGTGTCGACAAAGACTGTCGAAGTGCTTGCCAACCTGAAGCTGCTCGGTCTGGTAGATGCGACCCAGGAAGCTGCCATCGTATCTGGCAAAACCGGAATTGTCGCAGTGACATCCCTCAGCGAGCCAGGCGAAGGGACAACTCCTTCGAACATATCGCTCCTGGCGTCCGAACAGCTCGAACTTCTTGCGAAGCTCGCAGGGAACACTGGAACATCAGGAGTAATAAATGTCACATATTCCGGTGTCGCCGCAAAACAGATAACTGTCACTTTCGCAGACGGCAGGAAGATCAATGTCGTAGGCTCGGGATCTGTGAAATAGGAAAAGGTACAGGCTTCCTCCTCCGGCAATAGTCCTCCCGCGGAGGGGGAGGATTCAGGCGGAAGTCTGTCCAAGGTTTCAACGGGTAAAGAAAACTTTGCTCTTATTTACAGAGTTAATATCCGACTACAGGAAGTCCTTGCGAGGGATGGCCGTCCCCCTTTTAATCCTTCGCACAGGACTTCCTTTTCATCTTTCAGCCGGATGGTCGCATTGGGGGTTTGCGCTCTGCGCGGGGAAAAGCAACTCGCCTTTTGCAGTAACAATATCCCTTCAGAAGCTCCTGGAAATCGCCAAGATACTGATGATTCCTCTAAAATCTTCCCAATATGAATCCGAGCAGGATTGGCACAAAGAATGCTTTAAGATTGATTCTTATTATTAAATCAAGGGTTTATTAATTATAAAGAAGAGCAAAAAATATGACAAAATTAATTCAATTGAAGTCGCTGCTGTATCTTGCAGCAGCATTCGTCGTGTACCAGGGAACATCCTCGCCTGTGCTAGCTGATGCAGCCGGAAGGACAGGGTATTCCGGGAATCCGGCGACGCATGCCGGAGCAACGTGCTCCTCATGCCACAGTGGCGGACCTGCGACAACTGTCACATTGAGCGGTCCGACTTCGGTGGCTCCAAATTCCACTAACGCCTACACTCTTACTGTCACAAGCGCTGGCCAGAAAGCCGGCGGCTTTGACGTATCCACTACAGCCGGTACTCTGGTTGCGGGCACGGGCAGCAAATTATCGGCGGCAGAAATCGTCCATAGCTCGCCAAAGTCCATGACCGGCAGTTCCGTCAGCTGGCAGTTCAACTGGACGGCTCCCGCTTCCGGGACAGCTACCCTCTATGCGGCAGGCCTCTCTACAAATGCTAATGGAAGCGAAAGTGGTGATCTGGTGGCCAAGACAAGTTCCTTAATTACCGTGACTTCTTCATCCAACATACCTCCTGTGGCGAAGCCCGGAGGACCTTACACTGGCACTGCCGGTCAGGTCGTATCTTTCAGCGGAGCGACCTCAACTGACGCCGACGGCACAATCTCAAGCTACGCATGGAACTTCGGCGACAACGCAACAGGAACTGGCGTCAGCCCGACTCACACATAT
>JANYBI010000175.1 GCA_025360875.1 Lentisphaerota bacterium | reverse complement strand
CTTGTTGAACGACTCGGAGAAATCGCCCATGAAACTGACCTTGTGGTTGAAATCGCCTTCTGAAATCCTCTGGGTGACATAGGCAAGGTGCCTGAGGCTTGACTGGAGGCTTTTGAAAGACTGTGCAACCACCATCTTGCTTTTAGGCGGGCTGTAATCCAGCTCCCCTCTCGCCATCGAATACATGAACTCGGAAAACAGATTATATTCCTTCACGAATTCATTCACATATTCGGCCAGTTGCCTGATTTCGTTTTCAGGATGGCCTGCCGGGATCTCAATCTCCTCCAGCTTTTTCCCCTTGAGGACATTGTAGAGCGTCTCGGTTATCTTATCAATAACCTTGATCTTTGCAATAACGTCCTCTCCCGGCTGGAAACCGGGTATGGGATTGCCATTTATTGGATCTTTATCCATTTGCCCCGTCTTATTTCAAAATTTATCTCTCACAGAGGCACAAAGCCACTGAGTTAAAATTTACCTTACTGGAACCTCTGAAAATTCCTTTGCGACTTTGTGGCTCTGTGCGAGAAATCAGGACTTCTTCTCGGCGCTGAATCGGCAGACCCTGTCTCCGGAACACCAGCAGTCAACTTCCTTGACATCGAACTCCATTCCGGTAAATGACTTCAGTATCCCGCTTAGAAATCCCTCGTCATATGTGCAAATCTGTTCGCCGGAAACAGGAAGCCCGGAACAATCCAGATCTTCAGCGACGACTATTGTGAATTTCATTTTCTCAAGATCCGCCTTCTCAATCCTCATAATGCCGATCTTGAGATTTGACAGAACCTCCTGGAGCTCGAGGATGAACTTATTGAAATCCTTTTTTTCCTTTATTAGATTCTTATAGAACTCCTTTCCGGCATGCTCTCCGGCATTGAAATAAATCTCATCCGCCTCCTCAACCCCATATTTCTGGATGAGTACATCCCTGAGCGTAAATTGCATCAGCCTGTAGACGGCAACATCCATCGTGGTGCCGAGGTTCGGCCTGCCAGCCTGGATATTTCCCAGCATGTTCCACTCGAACTTGGATTCCTCCCTCTCTTCCTTGAACATGATTTGTCCTCCTTAATTTAACAGAGAGAAGTTTTAAGTTTCAGGTTTTAAGTTTTAAGTGGGAGATTGTTTCCATAGAGCTGAAATGCTTTCCTTAAAACCTAACACTTAACACCTAAAACTTTATTTTTCTGACTTCTGTATTCCGGTTACTTCGAATCCAGCCTGGTAATTCCGTTCCAGGATTCGTCCGGCTCGCTGGCGATGTATTTGTCGCATCTTGCCATATATAGAGCCGACACGCTGTCTTTCGGGAAATCACCAATTATAGACTGGAAAATATCCCTTGCGGCCTTCCATTCCCTTTTCATATATAAGTTGTAGGCATCCTGGAACCTGTCCGCGAGAACCTTGGATTTTCCTGATTCGGGCGAATTGTTCTCCGCCAGGAGCTCGTATATCACGACACTCTGGGCATTGCCCTTGACGGCTATCTGGTCCAGTATCCTGCATATGAAACGGTATTGGACGAACCTGTGGGTCGACTTACTGATTATTACGCTTGTGCCATAGAGCTTGTTCACGCCCTCGAGCCTGCTTGCAAGATTCACTCCCTCGCCCAGGACGGTATAGTTCATGCGCTGCTTCGAGCCCATGTTCCCGACGACATTATAGCTTGTGTGAAGTCCGATCCTGGTGTGGAACGGATTCTTGCCCTCCTTCACCCATTCGCTGTTCAGGGTTTCGATCTCCCTCTGGCATCTCAAGGCCGCACGGCAGGCCATGATCGCATGTTCCTCGTTGACAATCGGCGCGCCCCAGAAAGCCATGACCGCGTCTCCGATGAACTTGTCCACGGTCCCATTTTCTGACTCGATGACCTGTGTCATGACATTGAAATATTCCGACAGCTGGAGCATCAGCTCCTTGGGCGAAATGCTCTCAGAAATGGGCGTGAAATCGGCGATGTCGGTGAAAAACATCGTCAGTTCCCGGTCTTTCCCGCCGATGGTCACATTCTCTCCGGATTCTATGAGCTGTTTCACGAGCGTGGCGGGAACGTAGACCTTGAAGGCCCTCAGGCTGCTCTTCATGGCTTTTATTGCAGCGTCCATCGTCTGTATTTCATGGATGTGGGAATTAAGCTCCAGAGTGGAGTCCAGGTTGAAATTCTTCACCTCAAGCACTTCTGCGGAGAGTTTCTCGATGGGTCTTGATATCTGCCTTGCCATCAGCATGCCCGCAAGCACCGACGCGATCAGTATGCCGAGGGAAAGATAAAGGGTCTTGTGGAGCGTGTGCTTCATCGGACCCAGAAAATCGTCTTCAGGCGCTATGATCGAAAACATCCATTTCTTGCCGAACTCAGGAGGGAACTTTGCGAAACACGCAAGATATCTCGTGCCTGCCGCATCATAGGAGAAAAGCTTTTCTCCCATGTCCTCATATTTCCTCACCGCCTCGGTAACCCATGGGATCTTCAGCTCGGCCGGCTTCAGGCTCCGGGCTTCTCCATTTTCAATCTTGACAATCTTCTTGGGATCAGGATATGCAACCAGCTGCTCCCTGTCGTCGATTATGAAAACCAGGCCATTGGGACTGAGTTTTATGCCCTGGAGGTAATTCGAAAGTCCGCCGAGGATGATGTCCGCGGCAACGACTCCCCTGAGCGTCCCGTCTTTGTTGTAAACCGGACACGCCACCGTGATTCCGGGCTCACCGTTCTCGAAGAAAATATATGGATCCGTCCAATATGTTTTCCCGCTCGCTTTCGCACCTATGTACCAGGGCCTCGCCCGCGGATCGTATTTGGTGTCTGGGACGGTCTCCTCACGAAGCCTGTTCTGTTTCTTGTCGAAATAGCGGAAGTCAGTCACAGCTTTGCCGTCGACCTGCCGGATATGTTTCACATAAATTTCATTCCCAAGCAGGGCGGCCTGGAGGAAATTTCCCTGTTCATCACCGTAATAGAAAAGGCCGATCTGCGACTGCGTCGTCACGACCTTGAGAAGATATTTGGCCTCCTCTGTATCCAGACCCAGCCTGAGATCGGGATCATCAAAGAGTTCCGTGGAAATTTCAGCTGCAATCTGGGCGGTCCGCAGGTAATTGTCGGTCTTGCTGATGACGGACTTGGCTTCCTCGTCGAAATTGCCTTCTATCAGCTCGATGGTGGACTTCCTGTTTTCAAAATATGAGAAACAGGACAGCAGCAGGACCGTCGCGACGATCAGCGCAGTGAATACGAAGACTATGTCGACCTTGAAGGTCCGCTTTTCCAGAAATTTAAAAATGGGCTGCACCATATTCATAACAATAGAATAATCTCAAAGTCCCGGAGTTTCAAAGCATTCTGGAATAAAAGGATGAGCAAAATCCAGATCCGCCGCTCCGGGGATTGGGTGTAAATTTTTATAGGTTCCCTTGAATATCGTGTTGTTTTGCCGGAGAGGACAGAATATGTTACACGATGAAAATGCGGTAACTTCTTGCAAGCAGGAGGACATGTCCGGATGGAAATGGAAAAATATCTGCAGAAGATAGTCCAGATAAGCCTGAGCAGCACGCCGGAGAACATGCTCAAGACATCGCTTGAGATCTGCATCGAGATAGCCCAGGGCTCATCGGGCTCGATACTCGGCGAGGAAGGCCCATACCTCCAGTTCCTATTTTCGGAGGTGCCCGAGCTGATCGGCGTCAGGGTGCCATTCGACAGCATCGCAGGATCCGCCATGACGAAAAACCTTGTCATCTACACGCATGCGCCTTCGGACAAAAGGCATTTCGACGGCATTGACAAGCAGCTGAAGAAGGCGACCAATTACCTGCTGAGCATCCCTATACCTTCGATCCATAGCGCATCCTCGTCCGACGGCAAGGCCAAGAACGCCGGAACATTGCAGATCCTTTTCGACAGGGACGTGTTCCCGGACCTCGGCGTCGAAAAGGGTCCGAAGGAATTCAGCCTCGGCGACTTCAAGAAGAGCGGCCTGAACAGCGAGAGGATCAGCAACATCTTCATAATACTGCCACTGATCGCGTTCGGGATCGAGGTCATGAGGCTGAGGCAGACTTCATACCAGGTGATCCACGAACTCAAGAACAAGATGATATCCGCAAGTTCCTGGATCGGCTGCCTCAAGGAGGATATTGTCGCACAGTCTCCTGAACTGGCCGAAGACGAAGCCATCAAGGAGGACTTCACTCTTTCTGAAAACGCGATCCGCGAAGGTGCCGAGATGGCCAAATCATATCTGCAGCTGACAAAGCTCTACACTCCCAACTTTAAGACGGTTGAAATCAACGCGGTGCTGAAGGAGACGGCATCTTCGCTGAAAGCGCTGGCTGGCGAGTTTGGAATTGCGAATCTCGCAGTCGAGACGAATCTGGACGGGAACATCGGTCCGAAGGAACTGGACAGCGAGAAACTGAAGATGGCATTCTTCAACCTCTGCAAGAACGCTGCGGAAGTCCTGCGCGAGCGCGAGGTTGAAAATCCGAGGATAAAAATCTCCTCCTCGCTGAAAGAGGATGGCCGCATGGAGATAAGTATCGGCGACAATGGTCCGGGAATGCCTCCCGAGATAGCCGACAACCTCTTCATCCCGTTCAAGACAAAGAAGGAGGGAGGGACCGGGCTCGGCCTGACCATCACGAAAAAAATCGTAGATCTGCATGCCGGCAGCATATCCTGCCACACGGGATCCGGCGGCACGGAGTTCAG
>JANYBI010000157.1 GCA_025360875.1 Lentisphaerota bacterium | reverse complement strand
AAACTGGCTGATAGCGATTATCATATGATTTTTTCCGTATCGCATTTTTCAGCGGAAAAGGAAATGGAATCGATCCGGTTCATGGCGAACAAAGGGATAGACGGGCTTATTATCGCCCCGGTTGGCGGAGAAAAAAACAATCATGATTACCTTCGCAAGCTGGACAAATCCATGCCGGTAGTTACGATAAACTCAAAGGTCGAAGGAATTTCCGCAGCATACAACGACAATTATGCCGGCGGACGTATCGCCTCGGAATTCCTCGTCGGGCAAGGGCACCGCAAGATCGCCTATATCGGTGACTGGGAAACTAGCAGGGGACAGTCCTTTCTGGATGCCATGCGCAAGGCGGGAATGAGGCCGGGATTGTTCCAGGATGTCCCGGGATTTATGCGCAAGGCTGTGAAATTCACTGCGGCATTCTGCTACAGCGACGTCAATGCCCTTGAACTCTATAATGAAGCCAATGCAAGGGGCATGAGGATCCCGGAAGATATTTCAGTAATAGGATACGACAATATGGATTTCGTGAAACTCATGTCTCCCCGGCCTGTCACAATCGGACAGTACAAGAAGAAGATCGGTACTGCGGCCGCTGAAATCATGATGTCGCGTATCGGTGGTGCAGCAGAGGTTCCCGACAGGGTGTTCACACCGGTTCTCTGTGAAGGTGAAAGCGTAAAAAGAATCCCATAACATACGAGGTAGATTATGAACAGGAAAACCAGCTTATTCACTCTCATCGAACTCCTGGTGGCGAGAAGAGTGGCCCATTCGACAAGCTCAGGGCGACGAGTAATTCATTCATTGTTTACATTGATTGAATTACTCGTCGTGATTGCGATCATCGCAATTCTCGCGGCGATGCTCCTGCCGGCGCTGAACAACGCGAAAATGACCGCAAGGCGCGCTGTCTGCACATCCAACATGAGACAGGGTCTGGTCGGGCTTCAGACATATGCGATGGATTTTGGTGACTTTCCTTTCAACATAACTCCCGGCCAGACTCCGAAAGTGAACACCTGGCCCGGACCCGAGGATTTCCTTACCGTTGACAATACTCTGGATTTCTTCGCCTGGTCAGGTTCCAGGAGCCACTGGCGTGGATATCTGCTCGAAGGAGGTTATGCTAAAAAAGGAATAGGCTGCGTCACGACAGGCAATATGGTGTCAAAATTTGATTCGACCAATTATTTGGAAAACTCCTCCCAGGTGTCGGAGTTTCCGCCGTTCAACTACTATGGCCCCGGCGTGGATACCATGGCTGTCTGCTTCTACAACTCAGGTCTTTTAAGCGCATCAGACACATCAAAAACCCGGATAGGACGAAGTTTCAAAATGAAGGGAAGGCATCCGCTTCTGAACTGTCCGCACCTTAAATCCACCTCCGATGACACTTTGGGATATACTCCACACTCCTATAGGTCGTTTGGGAACGGTACCACGATAAGCGAAACATGGTTTTATACCCGCAAGGTCGATATGAACCTCGGATGGAACGACGGTTCTGTCATCGCCTTGGCCGGAAATGCCGTTGCCAATGGATTTTTCCCGATTCCGGACTATTCTTTTGATGCCTACTGATTTAAGAAAACCTTATCATAAAGGAGCAACATCGATGAATGAAGACATCAAGACGATGCCTATACGCCGCTGTGGACGCAGCGGCCTCTGCCTTTCGGCCATAGGGCTTGGGCTTGGCAGGTTCGGACCGCCAGCCGATGCGCCGATCACAGCCGATGATGAGGACAATGCGTTCCGGCTTCTGGATCGGGCGCTGGAACTGGGCGTCACACATTGGGACACGGCCAGCGGCTATCAGGGAGGCAACTCCGAAGCGCTTGTCGGACGATGGTTCACTGCAAGAGGAAATGATGTGCGCGACAAGATCATCCTTTCAACAAAGTGGGCCGGACCGCTGGGTGGCGGACGGGGGATGATACGGAAAGCCGTCGAAGGCTGTCTGCGGCGCCTGCACACCGACTACATAGACATGTTCATGCTCCACAATCCGATGTGGGAGAATGGGCAGTATATTGTCCCAATCGAAGAGACCTGGGGAGCTCTGGATGAGTTGGCCAGCCAGGGAAAAATCCATTACATGGGCATCTCCAATGCCCACACCATCAATGTCCGCGATGCCAACGACGCGCTGACAAGGGTCGGCAAGGATGTTTCCCGCAGGCTGGCGGCCGTGGAAAATGTATACAATCTGATCCGGAGAAACCAGGTCGGACGCGGACTGTGGACCGACTGGATTCGTGGTGGCACAGAAGATGCATTCCTGTCCGATTTGAAAAACCAGGGCATAGGGCTGATTCCGTTCTGGCCATTGGCCGATGGTGCGCTTGGCGGACGATACCGCAAGGACAATATCGCCATCACCCGTCATCAGGCGAAGAGCGACACTTTCCGTGCCGAGTACCTGGAAGGACCGACCTTTGAAACGATTGAGAAATTGGGGTGTTTCGCCGATCGCAAAGGGATACCATTGTCACAGCTCGCTATTGCCTGGCTGCTTACCAAGCCTATTGTCGCCTCTGTGATTGTCGGCGCCTCCAGCATCGAACATCTGGAAGGAAATGCGGCAGCAGCTTTTGTTGCGCTGAGTCCGGAGGAAGTCGCCGAGATTGAACAGATTGCGACCGGAGTGGAAAACGTGGATGATTTCTGCCGGCGTTTCTTCGGTTCCGGGAAGTAATACCAAGTTGCATTCATCGGGAAAGAGACGCGTCAACAGAGTGACGCGGCTACAGCTCGGATTTGTTGTAGCCACGTCACTCTGCTGACGTGCTCTTTGATTGCAACTCGGTATAAGGCTCCCATTAATCCGATTTCAAAACAGGCCTTAAAAGACGAAGGAGCCCCGCAGAGGGGGATCTGCAGAACTCCTTCTATGGGAATGGGAAGAAAAGGGCAATTCTTAAAACTATTGTGCGAGCGCTGACGAGGATTGGAACAGTGGCAGTAGCTTTTATCACTTCCGTCGCTGGATCAACCTGCCCGGCAACTTCGCACTCATAGAGTCAGGCGTCGTGGATTCACCTGTAAAACTATCTTTATTTTAATGAACATGCCTGAAATTTCTCTTATCCACTAAATCCTGTTCAGGTCTTCATATTTTGATTTTCTGATGGTATTTATAGCAATAGCCGTGCCAACTGAATTTTGATAGTCATAATTTGTTTATAATAAACAAATTATAAATTGAAAATATATTTTTAAAAAACATGCCAAGCCTTACCAAATAATAGTAGAAAAGCAGGATAATATAGGTTATCTAGTTAAATATAAGATAGTTAAAAACTACAATAATCGGAGAGATTACTATTTTATTGTAGGTGTTCTTTTGAGGGTTTTTGCATGCCGATTACTTATCGACTGCTGGGAAATTCCAATGAGCCTGGAAGCCAAGCTCTGGTTCCCTTCCGCACGTTTCATCGCCTCGTTTATCAGGGCTTCAGTGACATGTCTGCTGGCCGGAAGCTTTTCCATGCCCGCAAATATCTCAGAGACATCTGCGATATTCGCAACTGCAGATTTTTCGGTCCCGACATTGTTGATATGCCTTGAAAAACTCTCGAGGGACAAAACCTTCGCCCTATGTTCGCCGACCGCGTCATGCACCATCGATTTCAGTTCCCTGACATTTCCCGGATAATGATAGTTTTTCAGCAATACGGGAAGTTCGCCGGGATATGCCGGCTTCGGCTTTTTAAATTCTACCGCCGCCTGTTCCAGGAAAAAATCGAGTAGAAGCGGAATGTCCTCCTTCCTCTCACGGAGAGGCGGAATATGTATATGGTGGGTGGCAAGCCTGTAGTAGAGATCCTTCCTGAACTTGTCTTTCTCCGCCAGCGGGAGGAGCTGCTGGTTGGTGCTGGCGATGATCTTCGCGTCTGTCGTCCTTATGGCGTCCGATCCGAGGGCTGAATACTCGTGCTCCTGGATGAGGCGCAGGAGCTTGACCTGCGAATCCATGCTCAGATCACCTATTTCGTCGAGATACAATGTCCCGCCCGAAGCCTCTTCGACCAGCCCACTGCGGGGATGGTCTGCACCGGTATACGCGCCCTTCACATGCCCGAATAGCGTGTCAGCAAACACGTTTGCATCCACCCCGGCGACATTGACCGAAACAAGATCTCTCTTTCTGCCGCTCAGATTATGGACCGCCTTTGAAAAAAGCTCCTTCCCGGTACCGGTCTCCCCTGTGATCAGCATGGGATATGAGGATGGCGCAACCGCCTCGCAGTAACGGAACAGTTTCTTCATGACCGGACTTGCAGTTATTATTTCCGAAAACGCTCCGGGATGTTCCGGTTCCTCCGATGAGAGCTGTCTGGTAAGTATCTGGTTCTCAAGCTTCAGATCCTGCATCTCCACGGCCCTTCTCACGGAAGCCATCAGCAATGAGACGTCAACAGGCTTCTCTATGAAGTCGAAGGCCCCGGCTTTCATGCACCTTATCGCCGTAGGTATATCCCCGGACCCGGTCACTATGATGACAATGATTTCGGGATGTGTCCTGGTGATGATCTCAAGCAGTTCCTCTCCGCCGATACCGGGAAGTTTCAAATCCAGGATCACAAGTCCCGGGGCGTTCTTCTCCATTGCCGGAAGAACGTCATGGCCGTGATCCACCTCCAGATAATTGTCGTATCCGTAATTCCTGAGGCAGCGCCCTATGATTTTCCTGACAACAGGCTCGTCGTCGACGATCAATATTGAAAAACGTGGATTGTCGCTCATGTTCCCCCTCCGAAGATTTCACCTTCCCATTAAAAGTGAATTATCTGAAGCTCTTATTGATAAAATACCCCATGTTCCATCCCTTGCCAGCATAGTCTTGATTTAAATCATACTTGCGTCCCGGCATCTTTGCGTTAGATTTCCTTCCTGTCGAATTTCTTAAAAGGGGAAAAAGATGATCGAGTGGATCAGGATAAAAAATCTGGCGCTTATCGAGGAAGCTGAAATAGAATTCAAATCCGGTTTCAATGTCATCACCGGCGAGACAGGCGCCGGCAAGACCATACTCATCGGCACCATCGGAATGCTACTCGGCGAACGCGCCGACAAAAGTTCCATCAGGACTGGCTGCGACTCCTGCGAGATCAGCATGTCATTCGCCCTGCCCTCCGGAATGAAAAAACCTGTGTTGGAAATATTGGAATCTGCCGGACTCCCGCCGCCGGAAGACGGACACATCCAGGTCAGACGCATAATCACCGCTACCAGCTCCAGAAATTTTGTGAACGACTCCCCGGCGACCCTCCAGACCCTGAAAACCCTCGGGAATATCCTGATCGACACCCATGGCCCGCACGAACACCAGTCGTTGCTGAAACAGTCCGTCCAGCTTGAACTCCTCGACCGTTACGGAGATCTCGAAAAACTCACTTCCGAAGCCGCGGAGATCCATGCCGACCTCAGAAAGACCAGTACAGAAAGGGAGGAACTTGAAAAGGGCATCCCCTCCCCGTCCGAAGCCGAACATTTCCGTTTCATTGTTTCAGAAATAGGCAAAGCCGGAGTGAATGCCGACGAGGAGGAGGAACTCGTGACCCGGCACCGTCTCGCTTCAAACTCACACGACGTCCTTGAGACTGCGAAAAACGCAGTAGGAATGCTCAAGGAATCCGAAGGAGCCCTTACCGATAGGATCAGCGATATTTACCGTGTCATCCAGGGTTTCGAAAGCGCCGATCCCGACATGGCCGGAAAATTCCTCAAACAGTGCGAGTCTCTTACTGAAACCGCTAACGAGCTTACCGACGGGATCCAGCGCTACACCTCGAACATCGAGCTTGACGGCAAGGAATTTACGGAACTCGAAGAACGGCTGCGCATCATCCAGAACCTCAAGAGAAGATATGGCCCTACTCTGGCGGACGTGCTGAATTCAGCTGAGAACGCCCGGAAGAAACTTGACGAATTCGAGAACTTTGAAAGTATCCGGACCTCCTTTATCGAAAAGGAAAAATCTTTAAACGACAAGCTTCTTAAAAAATGTTCCGAGATCTCGAAGAAGAGGCGCGAGATTTCTGCGAAGTTCGCAAAAAAGGTCTGCGCTGAACTCCGGAAGCTCGGATTTGCAAGATCCGATTTTACTGTCGATTTCAAACAGTCCGAACCCGGACCTTCAGGATTCGACGTTGTTGATTTCATATTCTCCCCGAATCCCGGCGAAACAGCCAAGCCCCTGCGCGAAGTCGCGAGCAGCGGTGAGATCTCCAGGGTCATGCTCGCACTCAAGACCGTCCTGTCCTCAGCGGACTCCATTCCGGTGCTGGTCTTCGATGAGATCGACGTGAACATCGGTGGCGAAACGGCGATGATTGTCGGACAGGAGCTCAAGGCGCTGGGTGTTTCACACCAGGTGCTCTGCATATCGCATCTTCCACAGGTCGCGGCATGCGCCGACACGCATTACAGCGTCGAGAAATCGGTCGTAAAAGGACGGACATTCACGGCAATTGCCGAATTGAAGGGATCCGATAGGAAATCCGAGATCGCCCGCATGCTCGGAGGCGGCAAAGCCGCAGAAAAACATGCCGAAGAAATGCTGGCGTGAAAATAGGCGGAAACCAAAAGCTGAGTTGTTTTGACTTTCACAGTTTATGTGCTACACTTATAATGTGACAAGAAAACAAGGAGGTTTTATGTCAAATATCACATTATCGATAGAAGATGATATCCTGAAAAAAGTACGTAAGCTGGCGGTAGAGAAAAACACTTCATTGACTTCGTTGGTCAGAAATACTCTCAGGCAGCTTGCCGCTCGCGAGGATCTCAAAACCGAAGAAATTATTTCCCAGTTAAAAGAGTCCTTTGATTCAGGAAACATGGAGATTGGAGATAAAAAATGGACACGGGAGGATCTCCATGCCAGATAAAGTCTTCTTTGATACCAATGTCCTTGTATATGCACACGACTCCAGCTCTTCCATCAAGAAAAATGCAAGTCAGGAATTGATCTTCAGAAGCATGAGAGATGGTTCGGGTGTAATATCATCCCAGGTTCTCAGCGAGTTTTTTGTAACTGTCACAAAAAAAACTGCCAAGCCACTGTCCGCCGCGCAAGCCAGAAAAGAGATATTGCTTCTTTCGAACATGGAAACCGTGGACATAGATCCGACATTGGTTGTCAGGGCAATTGAGATACACGAAAAATGGCAGTTGAGCTATTGGGACTCTCTCATCCTCTCCTCAGCCGAACGGGCTGGCTGCAGCACTCTTTATTCCGAAGATCTGTCGGATGGACAATCCTATGGCGCAGTGACCGTGAGAAATCCCTACAGGCAGCTTCCTGATGCTTCATGAATTGCAAGTCATTATAGGATCGGCGCTGATCTAAAGTAAAGTGGATCAGGGAACAGGATTGATTATAACGGTTTTGAGGCTAGATTTTACTAGGGGGCCGAGACATCCTGTCGCCATCCCCCTCTTTTGACCAGCAAATGGGGAAATACCCATAATAAGAAGTTAGAGACAAATTTCATGGAAAAAATATCAACACCGCTTACGCCTTTCTTCAAATTCGCTTTTTCCACAACGTGGTTCCTTTTCTTTTTTTTAATTCCTGATACGGAATTTCCAATGATTATTCTAATAATATTTTTTCCTGTCTTTGCCTTTTGGGAGTATTCAAGAATAAAAAAAGTCGAGATTGACGGAGATTATTTATATGTGTCGAATTACTTGCGTTCGCTAAAGGTTCCCTTGGAAAATATTGAAAGTATATCCGACAATATTTGGCTTCAATCTCA
>JANYBI010000154.1 GCA_025360875.1 Lentisphaerota bacterium | reverse complement strand
CGTTCCCGCATCCCCCGGGAACATACTCGGAATACTCTCACTTATCTTCTGGTCCCAGATCCTCATAATATCCGTCAAATACCTGATGTTCCTCCTGAAAGCCGACAACAAGGGTGAAGGAGGAATTCTCGCCCTGATGGCGCTGGTCCAGCGCGAGAAGAACCATGGACGCAACTGGACATTCGTGCTGACCATCCTCGGAATCTTCGGCGCCGCCCTGCTCTACGGCGACGGTATAATCACCCCTTCAATATCCGTCCTCAGCGCCGTGGAGGGTCTCAACGTGGCGACCAATATATTCCAGCCATACATCATCTATATCTCAATGGCGATACTCACATTCCTTTTTGTTCTACAGAGCAAAGGAACTGCCAAGATAGGTTCTGTCTTCGGGCCGCTGCTGCTTATGTGGTTCGTGGTGATCGGACTGCTGGGACTTTTCGCGATCTTCAAAAGACCTGGCGTAATCGGGGCCATAAACCCGGTACATGCGGTCAATATTTTCCTCGACAACCATTATCAGGGATTCGTCGTCCTTGGAACCGTGGTACTGGCCATAACAGGAGGAGAGGTGCTCTATGCGGACATGGGGCACTTCGGCAAGCGGCCGATAAGGTTCGGATGGTTCACGCTTGTACTTCCCTGTCTTCTCCTCAACTATTTCGGACAGGGCGCATATCTCCTTGATAATCCCGCCATGTCGGAAAACCTTTTCTACAGGATTGTTCCTGAAGCCCTGCTTTATCCGATGGTAGCTCTTGCGACAATCGCAACCGTCATCGCATCGCAGGCGGTGATTTCCGGGGCATTCTCACTCACAAGGCAGGCGATACAGCTCGGATTCAGCCCTCGTCTCCACATTGTGCACACCTCATCAATGGAGATCGGCCAAGTCTACCTTCCGGCAATCAACGTTGCGCTTTTCCTCGGAACGTCCCTCCTCATCCTCGGCTTCAAGAACTCAGGAAATCTTGCAGGCGCATACGGCGTCGCAGTTTCCGGCACAATGCTCATAACCACCATACTCGCGCTCTTCATTGCCAGGAAGATATGGTCGGTGCATCTTGCAGTCCTAATCCCCGTAGCCACATTCTTCGTCCTTGTTAACATCGCATTCTTCATGTCATGCCTCCTCAAAATCAAGTACGGCGGCTGGATACCGGTGTTCATAGCGGCTGTCGTATATCTGCTTATGACCACCTGGAAGCACAATCGTGAGACATTGAGGAAGAAAATGGACTCGCAGTCCCTCCCTGCCGACATATTCATCAAGGACATACAGGCGAGCAAGCCGCTCAGGGTCCCGGGAACCGCGGTCTTCCTCACCGGCAACTCGACAGGTATTCCCAGGACGCTTCTCCACAATTTCAAACACAATAAGATCATACACAGCACGACGGTCCTCTTGTCCGTCAAGAACGAAGACGTACCGTTCATCCCCAGGGAAAAGCGGGCCGACACCACAGATCTCGGCTGTGGTCTCTACCGCGTAACATTGAAATATGGGTTCAGCGAGGATCCGAACATTCCCGAAGCCCTGAAAAACATATCCCATGACGAGATCAACTTCGATCCCATGAAGACGACGTTCTTCCTAGGCAGGGAAACACTGCTGGTCAATCCCGGGACGCCGATTTCAAATATGCAGAAGAGACTGTTCTCGTTCATGTCGAAGAATTCATTTGACGCCAGCAAGTTCTACAGGATCCCTCCAGGCCGCGTCATCGAGCTGGGATTGCAGATAGAGATATAATTTTTCAAACAAATACGTTTGAAAAATTATTTCTTCTCAAGCGCCCTGCGCCCGATGTCCTTCCTGAAGAAACAGTCAAACCAGTAGATCTGATTTACAGCCTTGTAGGCGTTGTCGATCGCGTTCCTGATATCCTTGCCTCTGGCAGTCACACCGAGAACACGTCCGCCTGTATTTACGATTTTTCCGTCCTGCAATGAAGTGCCTGCATGGAAGACGACGGCACCTGTCGCTCCAGCCTCATCAAGCCCGCTTATTGGAAAACCTTTCTTGTAGGAGTCAGGATATCCCCCAGAAGCCATTACGACGCAAACGGCCGGATCATCCGT
>JANYBI010000132.1 GCA_025360875.1 Lentisphaerota bacterium | reverse complement strand
CGTAGCTCCCGCAGAAATGGAGCCATTTTATATTCCATCCGATTACAGGATCGCATGCATAGCCGTGCGTGAAATGGGCCGGCACATAGAATATCTCCCCTTTCCCAATCCTGTATACTGTCTCTCCAAGCGTGTAGGTGCCGGCACCGTCAATGCAGTAGATCAGGAGGGACTGCTCGAAGTTCCTTGTTTTCAACACATGATCATCGGTGTTGAAATGACCTGAGACCGTGACCCATATCCCCATCTGCCGTTCCACCTGGGTCGTCGGACATGGAAATCCCTTTCTGAAGCTCTTTGTTTTCATAATAGCAATATAATCCAGTTAATAGCAATATAAACCTGTTGATTATATTTATTTCCAAGGCGATTATATCGCCTCGGAAATAAATATTATAACAAGATAATGCTATTACGAAAGGATTAAGAGATGAAAAACATCACGCCTTGCCGTCCGAAATGGAAAAGCAAGATGACCGACCGCGAACGCTTCAACAACCAGATGCACTACAAGCCGATCGACAGATGCTTCAACATGGAATTCGGATACTGGGAGGAGAACTATCATCAGTGGCAGCCTTTCATCGACAATAAAATCACCCATGAGGGCGAAGCCAATATCTATTTCAATTTCGACAGGACTGGCGGCGTAGGCTCCCCTTGGCTGCTTCCCGCTTTCGAACGCAAAGTCCTCTCTGAAACGGCAAATTCCAAAACTATCATCGACCATAACGGGCTCATCTGCGAAATCCCCAAGGACGGACACAGCACAATTCCGCATTACATCGGCTCTTCCATACGGAATCCCGACGACTGGAAGAAAGTCAAGAAGGAACATCTGAATCCTGACAATCCCGCAAGAAAGTCAGATATCAATAAGATGAAAGCGGATCATCCGGAAAACCGTGACTATCCTCTGGGCGTATGGTGCGGCTCGATGATCGGGCAGGTCAGGGATCTCCTCACGGTAGAAGGACTGTCCTACGCCATATACGATTATCCTGAAATGGTCGAGGACATGATAGAGAACCAGTGCATATTGACGGAGAATTTCCTGGATGAAGTGCTCCCGCATTTCAAATTCGACTTCGCCAGCGGCTGGGAGGATATATGTTTCAAGAACGGGCCACTCGTATCAGTCGACTTCTTCAAAGAGAAGATAATGCCGCGCTATAAGCGCATCAGCGCAAAACTCAGGAAACACGGCATCGACCTGTGGTGGATCGACTGCGACGGCGATGTCAGGCCGATCATGCCGTACTTCCTCGAAGGCGGAGTGAACTGCCTGTTCCCGTACGAGGTCATGTGCTGCTGCCATCCCGCGGAACTGCTGAATGAATACGGCAAGGATCTCCGGATCATGGGCGGTTTCGACAAGACAAAGATGATCGCCGGCCCCAAGGCCATCACCGAATATATGAACTCGCTTGTCCCGCTTGTCGAGCGCGGCGGATACATACCGTTCTGCGACCACAGGTGCCCGCCGGACGTCAGCTGGGAAAACTATGTGTTCTATCTCGACCTGAAGGAAAAAATGTTCGGGATGAAGTAAGTATGTCCGGCTTTCCGTGTCCGCAATAGCTTCTTAGCCTGAATATTTCATGAAATAAAAATGAAATATTCACCCGAAGGGCCGTGATGAGCTCAGGAGAGCTCAAACGGGGTTTACCACGTTCGATTTGTCGAAAAGACAAATCGTCACGTCTTTTTGCATAAATCTTGCGACTGCAAGATTCTATGCCAAAAGCGCTTATGAATGAATCTCTCAAGGATTCATGAAATAAGCGGGTTAGCCCGACTTCCGCACTCAAAAAACGAAAGTTGATTTTCACCTATGAAAATTAACGGCTTTGATTATTTAGTCAACGGAAAGAGGATGCCATCGTCAGCAGGAGTGAGGAGAAACTCATAGGTGAACTGGAACAACTGCAGAAACGCTGGATTGCCCATACGGAACATTATTTTATACCGCCGACTTCAACTTCCACGTTGTGGTCCTGACGGTCATCGACCAAGTGGACTTGCAGATCATCCTGTTCCTGGTTGTCCACTGTGACTCTTTTTACAATCCATGTTTCCGGCCCAAGGATATGAATTTTAATATGATAGACTGTTTCACGGTAACGATAGTGTATCGTAAATTCCTTCCAGTCCGGCGGAATTACCGGTTCGAATGACAGGACATCCACCTTCAACTTTATTCCAAGCAGGTATTCCACGAAGAAACGGTACATCCAACCGGCGCTGCCGGTGTACCAGGTCCATCCGCCGCGGCCCTCGTGCTGTTTGGCGGTATAGATGTCAGCGGAAACAACATAGGGTTCGACCATGTATTTTTCAATTTGCCCGGATGTCGTGCCATGGTTGATGGGATTGATCATCCTTGCCACATCCCAGGTGCGTTTCACGTCATGAAGCTTGGAAAACGCCATTCCCACCCATACTGCGGCATGTGTGTATTGTCCGCCGTTTTCCCTCACGCCGGGGATATAGCCCTTGATATAGCCGGGGGAAGGGTCGGACTTGTCGAAAGGAGGACCAAAGAGCTGGACAAGTCCAAGTTCCGGACGGATAAGTTGTTTTTCCACTTCATCCATTGCTTCTATGGCTCTTTCCGGAACCGCAGCACCGCTGAGGACGGCCCAGCTCTGAGGAATTGAGTCGATTCTGCATTCGGAATTTTCATGTGATCCAAGCGGGCTTCCATCGTCAAAGTAAGCGCGTTTGTACCATTGCCCGTCCCAGGCGTTCTTTTCAACATTGTCCTTCAGGATCGCCTTGACCTCATTGCACTTTCTGGCGAAAAGCAGGTCATTGCGGTTTTCAGATATCTTCTCGAACTGCTGAAGCACATCTATGAGGAAGAAAGCCAGCCAGACGCTCTCGCCCTTGCCTTTGATGCCCACCAGGTTCATACCGTCATTCCAGTCTCCGCATCCCATAAGAGGCAAGCCGTGTTCGCCTATCCGTGACATGGCATGTTCAATGGCAAGTACGCAGTGGTCATAAACCGATATCTTTTTATCTTCCCTATATGGCAGATCATAGTATGATTCCTCATTTTCAGGAACCTGGCGTCCGCTGAGAAGATGAGTTTTTTCGTCGAGCAGTCCTGTATCATTGGTAGAATGGACATAATGGCATACTGCATACGGAAGCCACAGATAGTCGTCTGAGAAATGTGTGCGTATTCCGCGTCCCGACGGGGGATGCCACCAATGCTGGACGTCGCCTTCATTGAACTGGCGGCTGGAGCAGAGAAGGATATGGTTCCTCAGCATATCAGGCCTGCAATGAAGAAGCGCCATGCAATCCTGCAACTGGTCCCGGAAACCAAAAGCACCTCCCGACTGGTAGAACCCGCTGCGTCCCCATATGCGGCAGGCCATCACCTGATATAGAAGCCAGTTGTTTACGAGGAGATTCAATGCCGTGTCGGGTGTCTCCACGTTGATCGCTCCCAGGCAGTGCTTCCATGAATCCCATATCTTTTCAAGGGCCTGCCATGCTCCGGTCCTGTAGCTGTATTTCTGGATTATGTTTCTCGCCTCGTCCTTGCTGTTGGCTCCTCCAAGGATAAAAACAACATGTCTCTCCTGACCTGGCGGAATTGAGACATATGTCTGAATTGCCACACAGGGATCGAGGGCAGGTCCCACCCTGTTGGAAAGCCCCTGCCTGAACATCGCGGCAGGTTTTTCAAGAGATCCGTTGCGGCCTATGAACTCCGTACGGTCTCCGGTGAAAGTACGTTCAGGTTCGCTTGTCTGCGCAAAAACTATCACGTTGGAAAACTCGGTATTGAATGAATTGGCCAGGAACATGGCGCTTGTCTGAGGATCAATCCTGCTGACCACGTGCATTGAGCTGCGTCCCTGCATTTCACCTACTGAACATTCGGCAAAGGAAGTGGCAGATATCTTCCTTTCATGGTCGGACAAATTCCGGATTTTTACAATCGTCACCTTTACAGTGGCGTCAACCGGGACATAGATCAATGTTTCCGAGGCAATATCGTTCTGCCTATGGTCAAAGGCGGAATAACCAAGGCCGTGCCGGCAGACATAGGTGGTTGGACCGCGCGCGGGTCCCGGAGTCGGAGACCAGAATGATCCTGTCTGTTCGTCCCGCAGATAAAATGCCTCGCCCGATGTTCCGCCGACCGGATCATTATACCATGGAGTAATACGGAACTGCCGGGCATTTTCAAACCATGTATAACCCGGGCCAGTCTCCCCTATCACGCTTCCGAATCTGCTGTTGGCAATGACATTCACCCACGGGGCGGGAGTCACCACGCCGGGGGCGAGGACAATTACATATTCATGGCCGTCCTGCGTGAAACCTCCATAGCCATTGAAGAAAACGAGATCTGTCCTAGTGACCGGAATATCATCCTCACCGGGCGGAGCCGACCGTTTCGGCACGAACCGGGACGACTTTGCTTCACTGCGGAATCTCCACTCGACCTGCTCAGCGAATGTACCCGCCCTGTCCGTCATATAGACTCGTGCCGCAGCCTGCAGGAGAAGTCGATCCTCCTCGG
>JANYBI010000116.1 GCA_025360875.1 Lentisphaerota bacterium | reverse complement strand
CTTCCCGGTGCTGTGCGGTTCATCAGGTCTCGTGATGAATATATCGCCGCCTTTGAGAAGATAATCCCTGCCCATGGCCCGGTAGTTCTGCCGCCCCTCCACCAGATAACATATCTCAAAATCGCTGTGGGTATGTATATGGAGGGGATCGGTCGCCTTATCAAATCTGTATGCCCCGAAAAGCGGTACCTCGGGAAATCCATAACCCGTAAGGTCATGGAACTCCATGTAGTATTTGCGCTTCCCCATTTTTAGGTTTCCCCTTTAGATTCCATCGTTTGTAAAGAATCTCCTCGAAGAGGCCGGTTGACATGGGAACCTGCCTCCGAGATCCGGCGTTGCGCCAGGAAATGGATGTCCGGAGATTCTTTATGTATATAATTATACTGCATATTTTATTGAACGCAAGATATTAATGTTGATGATATTTTTTCCATTGTAAAAAAATATAATAAGGAGAATACCCATGATGGATGACAGGATGAAAGCGATGCTGAGACAGAAGCCTGAATATATACCGGTATCGGTAGGAATTCTTTCCTCGGCCTGGATGTTGCACCGTGAAAAGCTTGATGCCATTGTCGCAAAACATCCGGTAATTTTCGGGAAGCAGGACGGCAAAAGGGATTATGACAGCGTCTGGAGCGCGACGTACATGGCGGGAGCGCATACCGATGCATGGGGTTGCGTATGGGAGAACATCCATCATGGGCAGGAAGCTATCGTGACAAAGCATGCAGTTCCGACCCGTGCTGATGTCCATAAGCTGAAACCCCCGGAAAAGGACTCCGGTCTGCCTCATGGCTTCATGTATCTGCGCCTCGCAGATCTCAGAGGATTTGAGGAGGTCATGATAGATTTCGCGGAAGAACCGCCCGAACTGCAGATGCTCATCGATATTGTCTTGAAATACAACCTCCGCCAGCGTGACATATGGCTCAATAACCAGAAGGAAAAAGGTGCGATGTTCTATGTCGGCGATGATCTTGGAATGCAGCATTCGCTTGCCATGGGCCCGGAGAAATGGCGCAAATACATGAAGCCCTGTTTCATGCAGATATATAAGCCTGTGAGGGAGGCAGGACACTATGTCTACATGCACACTGACGGGATGATCTACGAAATTATTCCCGATCTTATCGAATGCGGGGTCAATGTGATAAATCCCCAGTTCCGCGCTAACGGTCTCGACAATCTCGTGCGGGTCTGCAAAGGGAAGGTCTGCGTGAACCTGGATCTCGACAGGCAGATGTTTCCGTTCTGCAAGCCATCTGAAATCGATGCGCATGTGAAGGAGGCGGTCAAGGCCCTTGGAAGCCCTGAAGGCGGTCTCTGGCTCAGCGGCGAAGTCGACGACGGCGTCCCGCTTGAGAATGTGGAGGCACTATGTGATGCGCTTGAGAAGTACAGGGGATATTTCCACAGCACCAAATAGGTCGGGATGGATTATTGGATGCTTGGATTGACGGATGACTGGGATTGGACTATCCTTCATCTTCGAGGAAGTTTCTGATCCAGTGCCAGGAATTCAGGAAATTTTGCGGCAAGACGATTGATACCTTTTATGTATTCGTCTATCTGTTCCCTTGTACCGCAGATGCTTACCGCTCCGGCAGTCCTGCCGTCCTCAGTCGGCATCGACATGTTGCCAAGGGCTAGGAATCCATTGAAATGCAGATCGGAAATAGGGCAGATGAACATTTCCGCATCCTTCAGCATTGTCAGTCCGGCTGTTCCGACAAATTCGCCCAGGGAATTCGGCATAAGGTATCTGACCAAATGATAGAACATAGGATGCATTAACGCATAGATCTCCAGCAGCTCATAGCTCTCGCTCTTGCCAAGCCTTGTCGCGAATACCCGCTGGTTGAACTCCCTCTGGTATTTCAGGAATCCTTCCAAAGGATCCTTCACGCTGAAGAACTTCCTTGGAAGCATGAAAATGAAACTTATGCTGCGGTCTTTCGGGGAATCCATTATCAAGGAGGTGTCAACAGGGAAAATGAACTTCTTCTCCCGGAAATATTTCTGCTGTGCAAGCCCCCATATTATCATGCTTGAGACCGTGGCAGGACCTCCCATATCGACATAATATTTATCGTTGAGATATTTCCTCAGCTTGAGGAGCCTCTCAAAGTCGACATAGATCTTTGCACGGTAGATATCGTTGCCGCAATAGGCCATTTCCGTCCTCACCCCTCCTCCTGAGATGGAAGGATATCTGACAGGTCCGACCTCTCCCCATTCCTTCTTCAGCATCATCAGCATCTCCTGCATCGGTATCCCGTCGACAGGCACGTGATGGTACTGGCACCACAGATCCGCCTCTGAATAATCGGTTGTAAACCGGCAGACAATGTTGATAAGACCGAAACCTGGATGGCTGCACAACCTCATGTCCGGCGTCGACATCCTCTTATAAACAATCTTCTCAGTATCGCATTCCAAAATATGGAACTGGATGAAGGAAGCATTCATCAGTCTTCTGACAATATGCCTAAGTTCCTGATGTTCCTTGAAGGACAGGCCTTTGTTTCTGCGGGCCCAGCGTCTCAGTTTCTTGTAGACCACCCATGACCGCTTGTGATCATTGACGGTTTTTGTCTCATTGTAGGCTGAAATCATGGTCTCTACGACATCTTTTCTGAGCAGGACGGAAGGCATGTGGTTCCTGTCGAAATGCGGAACAAGTTTGAGCAGATCCCCGTCGGCACCGAATTCCGCCTCGACAATATCCGTGAAGAAGGACTTTTTTCTCCTAGTCAGGAAAAAGCCCCAGTCGACAGTCCATCGGCAATCCGGATTCCTGTGGATGAAATCTGAGAGCCTGTCAATCAGGATTTTCCTAGCCTCGACCAGATCGCGGGGACGGCTGTTTCCCCCGAGATAATTCATCCTGAAACTCGCCAAGATGAACTTCGAGTGCTCCTTGCGCAGGAAAATTCCAGTGACCTTCCTCCATCCGTTTATTTTCGTCCTGAAGCCGATCTTTTTCATGAGCTGCAGGAACTTGATCAGCAGGATCAGCAGGAAGGTCCCGAAAGTCCATCGGTCAATTAGCCTTCTCATCCTTACTTTCCTGGGACTGCCTGCCGGAGCTTTCACGTTTACAGGCGGAACTTTCACTTCCGGCTTTCCGCCCTCATTTTTCGCGGCATCTGCCTGCGGGACCGGGCTGATCTTGACTTTGTCAAGACGGACACCCAGGAAATCCGTCAGGATATTCGCCGTCTCCAAAGGCATTTCCTCCTGGGGCGAATGTCCGCATTTGTAGATGATCTTGAGTTCGGCGTTCTTCAGCTCGGACTTAAACTTCAAGGCATCTATGAGATCTATGATAGCATCCTCGTTACCCCATATGATCAGCGTCTGAGTGGGAATTTCATTGATCTTCTCGCGGAAGGATCTTATATTGGCTATCGCGATCTGCTTGGCGGCGGCATACAGGCATTCCTTGGCCTTCTCCTGCCTGAGAATGGCGCTGTATTCCCTTATGGCATCGTCATCGATCTTTTTAGGATCGAAGAATGCCTGTTTCAACACAATCGAGACAAGGAGCGCCTCATCCGCCATCTTCACTATCCTGTTTTCAGGGGAAGCCGCGGTGATGTCATCTATGAAATCCGGCAGCTTCTGGAACATGCCGGCGCTGTCGATCAGGACAAGCTTGCCCACCCTCTCCTTGATTTTCTCATCGAAAAGCGCGAGCAGGCTGATTGCACCGCCCATCGAATGCCCGACAAGGACAAGATCCCGCAGTTCAAGCCTGCTTATGAATTCGGATACTATCTGCGACTGGTCGAAAGGTGAAAGTTGATCGTCGCATCTTTTCTCGGAATATCCAAATCCCTTCAGATCTATGGTGATGAATCTGAAACCGCCAGGCATGTAACCTATCATCTTCATCCAGGAATAGGATGACGAGGCGAAGCCGTGGATGAACAATATCGGCCTCCCCTCCCCCCTGTCAGTATAAGCGACGGAGATGCCGTTAATATCAATATGCCTGTAGTCAATCGAGCTCATAATCTTCAGAACCTAATCCCTGTCCTCATGGAAATTATTATTGAACTATTAAAATTAACATATGGCGCGAAAAAGTAAATTATGGAGAGACGGCGAGACAGGCTAATTATAAATTCGCCCCGAGTTTCCAAAAATTTTTTCGCAACTACCGTTTTTCGTATTTTTGAAATCAGTTCGCCTTAATTCGCCTTGGCCGCTAATGGCTGCTTTCTCTTTTCCGCCTGCTTCTTTGTTGTCGCCATAAGAAGATAATAGCCCATATTTGTGGCGAATTCCTGGCTGGTGGTGATTCCCATGTGTGCTGCAAAGATGCCCATTACGGCCTGCCATTTGATTGGCGATGCCGAGAAAGGCCTCCACTGTCCGCCTTCGCGTTCATCCATGCGTGCGCTTGTGGACAGGACTTTCCCGTCGCCAGCCTCAAATTCGGTTACTTCGAATTCTCCTGTCTTGCGGTCCACCACGGCGGTCCTCCTGGTGGGCACGGCATCTCCCAGGAACAGGTACAGGGCCACATCATCCGGAGGAACAGCATCCACCTTCATTGCGTCTGTGAACTGTTTGGCGCGTTTCAGGCATTTCTTCAGATGATCGACGGCAATGGCGTGCCTCTCATCTGCGGTCTTCGCATCAGGAAGCAGGAGCTTCAATGCCTCGTCGTGCTTCGGATTCGCCAGTCCCCATTTCATGCTGATCCAAACTTCCGGATCGAAAATTTCAACAGGCTTCCCGCTGGGATCGTCCTTGTAGACAATCGACCGGGTACGTACAAGGGGCAGCATCTGGTAGTAGGTTGCCCAGGTACCTATGATTCCTGGTGAATACGCCGGAAGCTCCGGAGCCATCTTAAGACCATTCTGCATCTCGACAAAAGTATCGAGATATCCGGCGTTCGGAGTTGCAACAACGACAAGCTTGTCGATGTATTTGCTTCCGCGCCAATCAAGAACAGGCATTGAACCGTCTTCAGGAAGATCCTGATCACCATATTCGAGGTAGTAGCGGGAAAGCAGCCCGCCCATGGAATGGCACACGATATCGAACTGGACGTCATAATTATCAAGCCCATACAATTTCTTATACTGCTTCTGGAGGTAAGCCCTTTTCAGCAGGATGAACTCATGGAGCTTGGCCGCATTTTCAGGAAGATCCCGGCGCCAGTCATAGTAGAAAACGAACAAAGAGGAGAAATTCTTGCCTTCGGGAAGGGTTTCTCCCTCGGGGACATATCCGCCCTTTTCAAGGATTTCCAGCATCTTGTCATACCCTTCCAGGTTGAAATGCATGCCGAGAATCCTGACGTCGATGTTCTTCATGATCGAATACGGACGCACGTCGCTCTTGAGATCCTTGAGAGGTTTTCCAATTTCCATCGGAATGGCAATTCCCTTCAGCTGCTCATTGGAATAGCCTTTTATCGCATCCAATCCCGTGAATCCTCCAAAGATGCTGTTGCCTGTCTTCGTATCCTTGAGCTTGGCTCCCAGAAAGCCGTGGACAACTATCACCGGATTTCGTTCAATACCCTCGTAGGCCATGGATTTTTTTGCGATAGTGCTGAATAGCGGGCGATCATATACGGCGGCTGAATCATAGGATCCGACCGAAGAGCTAGTTGAAGAACAGCCCTCTAAAATTACTGCCATTAGGACAAGGAACGAAAATTTGATCAGAGTTTTCATAGTCGCCAGCTTTCCCTTTTAAGTTATGGTCTGCCAATATTCCATATATATGGTAACCTCTGGAAATTAGCACATTACACGTAAAAGTAAATCGCAGGCAACTTCGAAAACCTGGCATATGATCAAATAATATCCATCCTGCATGTTTCTGACAACCGCTTCAGATGGTAGCAATAGTTTGGAAAAGATATGTCTGGCGGACATGAATGGTCCGTATGCGGGATGTAGCCGCCTTCAGCAATCAATGGCTTCAAGCGTGCCAGTTCCGCATCGATCGCTGCAGGACCCTTTGACAGTGTACGCTTGTCCACTCCGCCCCAGATGCGAAGTTCGCGGCCGTATTTCCTGCGCACGTCGAGCACGTCCATGCCGCTCTGCATCTCAAAAGGATATAGGAAGTTAAGCCCTGCATCCATCCAGACGGGGATCAGCGAATTGATCTGGCCATCGCTGTCAAGTCCGACATATGGCACGCCGCGGCCGCGCAAAAATTCCGTGACCCTGCGGTAGCGCGGCAGCATGAACTTCCGCGCCATCTCCGGCGAGATCAGCGGCGCATGATTGTAGGCCATGTCCTCCCAGAAGCCGAAGGCGTCGATGTCGATCACGTCAAGCACCTGCGACATGATGGCGACGATGAAGTCCGCATTGGCTTCCATCATCTCCTCGACAAACACCGGATCATCATAGAAAAGAGTGCAGAGGCTTTCGACTCCGACAAGGTTGCGCAGAGGGCCGAAGAAGCCGCCCCAGCGGTCGGAAATTATGATGAATGGCATCGGCTGTGCGCGCCATTCCTTTAGATTTATTTTCCAGTCCGGGCCGATGCGTTTCGAAAGATCCGGCTGCATCCGCTCCTTCCAGAACTGCCGGAATTCCTGGCGCGTCTCCACTGGAAACTTCAGAAACTGCGGCATCGAACTCCACGGATTGTCCTTCATCTCCTTCATGAGGATGCCCTCGTGGTTGATGTAGATGATATGCTCGGTGTCCTCGGAGATGACCTTGTGCTCGAATCCCGGATTTGGGAAAAACCAATGGCCAGCGACGAAGCGCGGATCGCAAATTTTGTCGGCCGGATCCCCTTTGGACGGATCGTAGCCCTCCCTCTTCCAACGCTCTATGGTCTCGGGCCATCCACCCCAGCTCCAGAAGGGGACATGGTCCACAGGCTTATACTCCATGCAGGCGAGGAAACGTTCACGGGCGTTCATTGTCATTTTTTTCTCCTGAATTATCGATTGCTGTCGACCGCAGTCGATTGCAATCGAGCATTAAACTTTTCTTGTCAAAACAATCACCCAGTCCTGGTAGATCGGGCGCGGGAACCAGGAGGGCGTTCCTGGAAAGGCCGGCACCCAGTTTCCTGATGCATCAG
>JANYBI010000103.1 GCA_025360875.1 Lentisphaerota bacterium | reverse complement strand
CTGGCACCAATGCCGTTAACTTAAGCGCAACATCTTAATAATATGAGTCTTGGATTGTTTTTATCTTTACACATGGAATGCGTTGAATAACATAGCCTATGGTTTCAACCATAGGTATCGAATCCAAAATTCGATTTGCCCTGAAGGGGCGAAATATATTCCGTTCCTACAGGACGTATTATTTTTCAATATGGAACCTGTGGTTAAAACCACAGGCTATAATATTCAATCCTTTCAGGATTAGCATATGGACATAACACATGAGACATTAATATGTTATATCGTAAGTTAACGGCATTGGCATGGCACCGTTTCTTCTTCCCTTTTCTTCTTTAGAAAATGTAAACTTATTGATGAACTCATTAGTAAGCGACAAGAATCATTTTTCCGGTACCTTCTGGATGTCCGGAACTAGGGATCTTTTTTTCACAAGTTCAGCCATCTCCTCCGGGGAGATCTCCTCGACCCTGACGTTGTCAAAATAATATATGCCTGGTGGCCAGTAGCCATATATCCTGACTTTCATCTTCTCGACCTTCGGAGATCTTTCCGTAGGATTGAAACCGATTGAATACGTCTTCCAATTGTCCTTGTCTGGATTGTCCGGAACAAGCCTGGTCTGGTATGCATCGGCATAATCCTTCCTCACGGGATGGAACAGGAAACCCTTGATCCACACGATGGGACTTCCCTGCCCCTTGTAATCAACCGACAACTTGTAGTTCTGCCCTGGTTTCACATCTATTAGCGCCGAATCCAGCCAGACACCTTCATTTCCAGCGATCGCATCAAGTTCGTTCTTCGGATATTCAGGTTTTGGCGGAACCGCGTCAGGATTCTCCTTGAACTTTTTCATCCAGTCCAGCGCCTGCTTGCGATCCACTCTGGAATCCATTTTCACTATACGTCCTCTCCCTTCCTCGTTGACATAGAACGACGTCAGAGCATTCGCCTTCTCCCAGCCGTCCGGAGTCTTTTCACCCTTGTCAAAGGAGCCGTTCTCGATGAGATTCCCGTGTTCAGCGGCTAAAGAAATGTAGAGAGAGGAAAAAACGATCAAAACAATAGCCATTAACCGACATTGCCAAGAGCTTGGTTTTGCCGGACTAATAAGGCAGCTCATCACATTTATTGTCTTCATAAAAGATATCTAAGTCTCTTATCTTTAAGATTTAGCCTGCAAAATTTTATTACTTCAGCCTGGCCTTCACGAAACTCTCGATGTCGGCGGCCTCCTGGGGGCCGACAACGACCTTCCAGCCGGGCAGGCTTTCCTCGAGTTCGCCGCTGATCTGTGCCACATATCCTGGGATGATTATCTGGCGAGTGGCCACCTGTTCCTCAAGGTTGATGCCTTTGATGAACTTGGCGATCGATGCGCCTGAGAATTTCCCTGCGGCCCACGCCGTGAGGACACTCATGCCTTCGCATTCAGGCACTACAAGCCAGGCGTTCGTCCCGCTGTTCTCGATTTCCCCGGAGACTATGAAGTATGTCAGTGAAAAATTAGTGGTCAGGAACACCGGTGAATTCTTGTCGGGCTCGCCTATCGCATAGATCTTGGGCTCTACCTGGATCGGTTTCTGTGGATCAGTGTAGATATTGAGGCGGAGAGTCATGAGCGACACGAGCATTGCGGCGTCGAATTTCGGGAGGACGCAGATCCCGCCGTACTTGGTTATCTCATTTATCGCGTCGCCGGCGATATCGAAATCGTCCCCGCCGTCAATGAATTTCAGCGTAGGATATCCGAACGGCTTGAAAGAATCTTTCAGGGCCGCCCGCCGCGCGATCGAGTTCGCCTGGAACTGTTCTGCGAGGGAGAACGTCTCGAAGTTCAGGATGATATTGTTGAATCCGCCTTCCTTGATCACTGCGGCAAGTGCTGAAAGATCGTCGAGGTTCGGAGCAGTCACGGCAAGCGCGTGCTCGTTTTCCTTTGCGATCCTGATAAGCTCCACGGCGGTCTTCGGATTCGCGGAAGCAATGACGCTGTTCGAACCCTTGACGGCAACTGCAGCAGCCGCCAGCGACTGCACATTCTGACTGCGTATCACAAGCGGACGCTTCGTCGTGTCATACGCTTTCTTGCAGACGGCTGCGAACTTCGCAGGATCACCGCTTTTGTCAGTGACTGAAACCATGTCGACCCTGAGTTCCTCTCCGACGCGCTCAAGCAAATAGTCACTCACGGACTTTAGTGTCTTCTCGATCGCCTCCGGCTTATCCGTGTCGCTGATGTCGATCGCCAGGGCTGTCTGGTTGACGAATGTCTTCTCATGCCTGTAGAGGACGGTCTCCTCTCCAAGCTTGAGTTTCTTGTCGGGACCCAGGGCGATGCCTTTAACTGGCGGCTCGCTGGCCGCGCCAAGTATCTTCTTCGCCTCGTCCGAAGCATAAGGACATTCCGAAAGTTCCGCCTTCTTCGCCGCAAGCTTCATCGCGAAAGCAAGACATGTGTTCGAACCGCATTCCTTGCAGTTCGTCTTGGGCAGAAGCTTCTGTATCTGTAATCCTGTCAAAGCCATTCTAATTCCTCCTGGATTAAATTTATTTTCTCACTAAGCCACAAAGGCTCAAAGATATATTTGTTTTCCATTCATATAAAACTCTGTGCCTCTGTACCTTTGTGCGATATTATTTGCTCATTAACTTCGATATCAGCTTCCTGATCGCCATCGCCGCATCCGGATTGTACATGATCAGAATGTCTGCACCGGAATAGAGCAGGTTGGCGGCCGTCGTGTATTCCCAGAGAGAGGCACGCTTTGTAAGATCGCCCCATGCCGGGAAGGCCTTCTCTTCGGCCTTGACCTCCTTGACCTTCGCCGCTTCCTGTCCGGGTGAAACA
>JANYBI010000783.1 GCA_025360875.1 Lentisphaerota bacterium | reverse complement strand
CAGCTGACAGGAGCCGACGGTTCAACAGCAACAGTCGCTGCGGGTTTCTCAATTGACACATTCGTTATAACTTCATCGGCCGGTGCAAACGGTTCTATCAGCCCGACACCATCAGCCACTGTTGACTATGATGGAAGCCAGACTTTCACAATTTCGCCTTCTCTCGGTTATCATGTTGCCGATGTCCTAGTAGACAGCGTGTCAGCAGGTCCACTTCTCACCTACGATTTTAAGAATGTCACGGAAAACCACACGATTTCCGCGACTTTCGCAATTGACACTTTTGCCCTGACTTCATCAGCCGGCGCAAATGGTTCAATAACTCCAAGCGAGACCGTGAACTATGGAACTGACAAGACATTCACAATTACGCTCGATGCAAAATACCATGTCGCCGACGTACTCGTCGACAGCGTATCCATCGGGGCGTTCACAAGCTACACTTTCACGAATGTGACAGCGACTCACACTATTTCTGCTACTTTCGAACGTGACACGGCAGATCTTGTTGTCGCGGTCGGAGTACATGGCACGACAACCGGTTCGGTCTCCGGACTGAATACATTCACCGACACTCCGATAACGGCGGTCGCCGACGCCCATTACCATTTCGCAGGATGGAGCGTGACCAGCGGTTCCGCCACCATTGCAGACGCAGGGGCAACTGATACCAACGTCCAGCTTACAGGTGCGACCGGTTCATCGGCGACAGTCACCGCGAACTTCGAAATTGACACAACTCCAATAACGGCATCCGCCGGAGCGCATGGTTCGATAACGCCTTCAGGCGTTGTTGATGTAGGTTATGCCGGAGCCCAGGCCTTTGTAATTGAAGGGAACGACGGCTACCATGTGGACGATGTGCTGGTCGATGGAATATCCATCGGTGCAGCTACCGGATATACATTCACCAACGTGACAACGCCCCACACAATATCGGCGACTTTCGAGATAAACACATATACGGTCACATTTGTCGAAGGTGCGCATGGCACAATCACCGGAACGAAGGTGCAGACGGTGAACGCCGGGGCGAACTGCACCCAGGTGGAAGCCGTCGCAAACGCCAACTACCATTTCGCGAACTGGACAGGAGATTATGCCGGTACGGCCAATCCTCTCACCGTCATAAACGTGACAAAGAATATGACGATAACTGCGAACTTCACGCTTAACACATGCACCTTGACCTATATTGCCGGCGCGAACGGTTCGATCAGCGGTACAACTCCGCAGACCGTGAACTACGGCGCAAATGGTTCCACTGTCACGGCGATACCGGATGCCGGCTACCATTTTGTGAAATGGAGCGATGACGTGATGACTGCATCCAGGACTGACACGAATGTAACAGGCGACAAGACAGTGACCGCAAGCTTCGAAGCAGCGACAAGTACGGCAGTCCTGACCATGGCCGTCAACGGAAGCGGTACGGTCGTTCCCGCCGTCGGCACACACACGGTCGACACTCAGGGTATGACACAGATAACTGCGACGGCAGATCCCGGCAATTCCTTTGTGAACTGGTCTGTAAGCGGAAGCGCCGTTGTAGCGGATTTGAACGCGGCTGATACTACGGTCACGGTTTCCGGGAACGCCACAGTCACGGCCAATTTCACGGCCGGAGCGTTCACGACTCTTGTGAACGGTGTTCCTGTACTGGGGATCGATGGTGACGCAGGCGACATGAGGGTATATAAGCTGGCGGTTCCAGAGGGGCAGACCCTCCTGTGGGCGGAGACGACTCCCGGAGATTCCGGCGACTGCGACCTGTACATGAAACAGGGCGAGGTGCCTACGCTTTCCTCATACGACGCGAAGAGCACAAATCCAGAAGGCAGCGGGGAGTTCATTGAGATCAAGGCTCCAACAAAGGGCGACTGGTATGTAATGCTCTATGCGAAGACGGCATATACCGGAGTCAGCCTGACGGTTGAATACTCCACCGATGCTCCGGCGAAGGTCATGGATCTGACTGCCTCACAGGGTGTATATGCTGACAAGATCAGGCTCAGCTGGACACCTGTGTCAGGCGCCACAGATTATGAGATATGGCGTTCGGATGTGAACGATATCGGCCTTGCAGAGAAAATCTGGACCGGCGGCGCATTGACTATACCTCCATTTGATGACATCCTGACAAAGAGCACCTACAAGTTCTATTACTGGGTCAGAGCCCTTAACAACAACTACTCCGGAGCATTCAGCGACTACGCATACGGCACTATCGCAGACGGCTCGGTGATAGACCTGGTGAATGGAAAAGCTGTGACCGGAATTTCAGGAGCGGCAGGCTCGATGAAGACATACAGGATACTTGTACCGGATGGCCAGAGAGTCCTTGAAGTGATAGCCTCAGGCGGAACAGGCGACTGCGACATCAATGTCGGTATCGGGCAGACCGGAAGCAAGAGATATTCCATCAGAGGCAGCAACGCCGAGAACATCCAATATGAAAACCCAGAAAGCGGGAACTACTACATCAATGTCTATGCGAATACGGCATATTCCGGAGTCACGCTCATGGCGAGATACACGAATCTCGCGCCTCTGACGCCTGCCAAGCCTGTTGCGAGCAAGGGGACGTTCGCAGACCGAGTCATCCTCACCTGGACGGCAAGTGCCTGTGCGACAAGCTATGAGATCTACAGGGCTGACAATCCTACGTTCCCGGGTGGAGACCCCATTATCGTAGCCGGCACTGAATATCAGGATACTGACGTCGAATTCGGTGATGGTGACACTCCGAATATTTATTACTATTGGCTGAGGGCTGTAAATCCTGTCAATGCTAGCAATTTAACCAAGGCTGTCACAGGCAATGTAATGCCAGCTCCCCTCGCTCCCGGAAAAGTTGCCGCCTCGAAGGGTACTTACTTTGACAAGATCCGTGTAACCTGGGGCCTGGTGGCGAATGTCACGAGCTACGAGGTTTACAGGACCAATGACCAGACTTACGCCGAAGGTCACCTTGTTGGCACAGTCAGCGCCAGCAACCTCACCTCGTATTTGCTTGACGACTTCGCTGTCCCGGACTCGACAAACCCATATTATTACTGGGTCAAGGGCATAAACGACGTGAATGAGATGGAAAATAACAGCGTCATTCCTGCTTCTGGTTATGTCTCGAACAAGGGGCCGGCCAAGCTGACCGCGACACAGGGAACCATCTACCAGAAAGTCAGCCTGACCTGGACAGCCGTAGCCGGAGCCACATCATATGACGTTTACAAGGATGTAGAAGACCCTGTAAATGTGCCCGCTTCAAAGACCACATGGGTGGACGAGAATCCCGGGGATACTGGCCACCAATACAAAGTTCGGGCGATATATGGTAGCTATGAGAGCGCTTTCAGCGCCATTGTTTCCGGTTATGCGGCAGGCGAACAGATCACATTGGCCGCTCCGGCACTGAAGAGTGTCAGCACGAATCTGTATTCCTATATACTCGTCACCTGGGGCGCAGTCTCAAAGGCCGGAACATACAGGATTTACAGGAGTGAAAACAATGTATTTCCTGATGATGGAGGAATTGCAGATGTTTCCGAGCTGAGTTATCCTGATACGAGTGCGGTTGAAGGCACGAAATATTTCTACTGGGTCACGGCCGTAGCTAATATTGAAAGCCTTCCAAGCAAATCAATGTCCGGCATGGCTGCGGCGGAATTAGCCGGCAGCTTTGGGGATACTGAAGACTATCCAACAGGACAGACGATTACTGTTGATGGCGCAGACCAGGGATCGTCCAAGTACTATGATATAGTTGTTCCAACTGGGACAACACGCATGGTAGCGACACTGTCTGGAGTGAACACCCCTAGTGACAGCTGCGAGATCTTCGCGAAACTGGGCAGTTATCCGACAACCACATCGTTTAACGCCAAGGGCGTCTATAACGGGACAAATACAGTTCTGACTGTTTCAAACCCATCTTCCGGCATATGGTATTTCATGCTGTACGGGACAGGAACTGCAGGATATACTGACAGAGATTTGAATGTCGCCTGCAACGCTGCGGACATCTATCTCACGACAGTTCCGGCCAGTGATCTGGTTGTTCCGTTCACGGCTACTTTTAAAGGAACGGTTGTTGACAAGACCGGAACTGGCATACCCGGCCTTACACTCATGGTCAGGAACCCTATAACCGGGATCAGTTCCTATATGAAGGCAACTGACAAGAGCGGTATCTTCACATACACAGCCACCATCAGTACTGAAGGGGAACACACATTCGACTTCTTCTTCAGCGTGATGCCTGATCCTGCGAAGGGGACTGCAAGCCATACGGTAGTTACGAGAAACACAAGCCTTTACACGTCCAGCTTCGACTTCTCGGCATATCTGAAGGCGACTCCGCTTGAGCTTGATGCCACTGAAACTTTGGGAATGCAGAAGTTCCTGAATACAAGCAACGGCTGGGATGACTTGGCTGTAAATGATACCTACAAGACGATGTGGATTGACAAGACAATCGGAACGGTCCAGAGCGACGCCACTCTCCTCGGGAAGCTTGACGACGGGCTTTACCTGTTCCTTTATGGAGTTGAAGGCGCAGGCGCGGGAGATGATACAGCGCTTTCCGGCAAACTTCCGGTTTCCGGACTGTCGCCTGTCCCATTCATCGTCCATGTGACCGATAAGGCTGCTGTAATTGCCAAGCTAAAGCTCCTGGGTATCCTCAACGGCACGACTGAAGCTGAGCTTACTGCAGGAAAAGTCGGAGTGGTTGCGATTGCAGCCTTCCCGGTTCTCGGAAACTCGGATGTTTCACTGAACGCCGCTGAACAGTTAACTCTTCTTTCAAATATTGCGAACAATACTTCAGTTACCCTTGGTGCTGAAGGGAAATATTTGAATGTCCTCACAAACGAGCTTGAGGTTACTGTCGACGCGCTCTCGGACAGGACGATAAACGTGATCACCTCGTCGTTTGTGCCTGACATGACGACGATCAGCGATCCGAAATAAAATTATCCTATTTCCACGAAGTGATTATCTTGAAAAAGTCGGTGTTGTCGAGGGGCTTGTTAAAAGCTTCGGAATTTATGCCCCATGCGTAGAGCGGCACATTCACGCCCGAATGCCCCTTGCTCTTCCATTCGACATCAGGATATTTGTCCTTGCCATTGTTCTTTAAGACAGTCAGACCGCCTGTCTCATGGTCGGCAGTCACTATCACCAGAGTATCTTTGCGATCCTTAGCCCAGTCAGAGACAGTCCTGACCGCGTTGGCAAACTCAATAGTCTCGGCGATATTGGCTTCAATGTTGTTAGCATGACCGGCCTTGTCGATGAGCCCGCCTTCGATCATTATGAAGAATCCTTTGTCGTTGTCGAGAAGCTGCAATGCTTTTTTCACCATCTGCGAGAGATGGGGAAGCTTGTCGAAGTTCCCATCCTTCTCCATAGGCAATATCGACGGACCGAAAAGTCCGGCCCAGTATTTCGAATCCGCCGCCAGCTTGTCCATGGATTCGCGGTCAGTAGCCACGGCATATCCGGCTTCCTTGAGCAGAACCGGGTTCATCCCCTTGCAGCCTCCGCCGAAGAGGAGGTTGGGACGTCCGACATTCATCATCTGCCTGCTCAGCTCTTCATACTCATCACGCTTCCTGGCGTGCGCGCAGAAGCATGCCGGAGTCGCATCATTGGCATAACTGCTGGTAAGTATTCCAGTAAGCTTCCCCTGTTCCCTGAAAATATCAGCCATGGTTTTCAAGTCCTTGCCATCACCAGGCAAAGCAATACTGACAACCTGGTTCTTAACTTTCACTCCTGTCGCCATAGCGGTCGCGGCGGCAGCCGAATCTGTAACATCGCTGTCGGCGGATTTTGTCATAACCTCACTTTTCACAGGGAATGATTCAAAACTGAGAGAGCCTTCCTGTCCGTTGAGATAAATTCCCGCGGCCTTGACCTGCTCCGGTCCCATGCCGTCGCCGATCATGAATATTACGTTCTTCGGCATCTTTTCCTGCGCTAGCGCAGGAAAAGAGACAAACAGGATCACAATAAAGCAACAAAGTCTTTTCATTATAATTCTTCCTTTCATAATGGCGCGCCGGCATCTTGCCGGCTTAACTTTTGTCGGCAAGATGCCGGCGCTCCGAAATTATTTAAGCTTGAAATTTAACTTGTATGACCGTATTTGTAAAACAGGCAGGATAAATATTATGGAAACACCACGAAATTCAGGTCTCGCGATAGCCAGCATGGTGCTGGGGATAGTCAGCATATTCATGAACTGCTGTTGCTGCTGCGGTTTCCTCATCGCGATACCCGCAGTCATTTCCGGGCACATGGCCCTTCACGAGATAAGACGCAGCAATTATGGCGGAAAAGGTATGGCCCTGGCAGGACTCTGGACCGGATACCTGAGCTTAATGCTTCCGTTCGTTCTCATCATCTGCTATCTGATGTTCCATGTCCTGGCTGGCATTTTATCGTCTCTTTTCGCCTGAGGAATTCGAGGAGTTCCGATTCCGTCCCCTGCAGAGGCAGCACCTCTCCGGATTTCGCTGAAAGTTCCCGGAACGCCTCCATCAGCCCGACTTCAGGATATCTCTCCTCGCAATAATGCACGAACTTCAATGTCCTGAAGGCGTCAAACCATGTGTGGAAGGCCTGGGTGATCTTCGCTTTTTCCCTGGGCGTATTTTTCAAAATTTTTTCCCATTCGTGAAAAAATTTATTTTCAATCAAATATTCCTTGAGGACCGGCTCAACTTTATCAGCATCAAGCAACTGAAGCAATCCATCACAGGTTCCAACCATTGAAAACAAATTTTTAAGGATTAGGAAAATCTCAGGATTATAAAATCGCAGCTCCTCTTTCCCCTCCATGATCTGCGAGATTCGCGGACCTGTCCCAAAAGGCACGCGGTCGGAAGGCCTGGACGACGGATAGACGGTCGTGCCACATATCTGTCCGATCATACCGTTCTTCCTCAACGCCTGCATAAAATAGAAGTCCTCGCCGCCATTTCTCCTGCGCATTCCCCCTGCCCTGACATATTCCCCGGCGCGGAACGCTATGGCGGATCCGAGCACGTGATATGCGTATGGGGACTGCGAAAACCGCAATCCTTCGACATAATATCTAATGAAGAGCTCATATCTCACGATCGCAGCATTTTCCTCCGGTGTCCTGCCGGGCTGATGTGCGAAATCTATGGAAGCTCCCGAAACTCCCGGATTTGCGTTGAAATAGCTCTGGATGGCTTCGATATAATTTCCCTCGACGCGAGTATCCGCGTCAAGGGAAATTATAAGTGGCGATCCTGTTTCCCAATCAAGGAATTCAAGCGCCATGTCCATGCCAATCTTTCTTGCTGCGCCAACACCTTCCTTCGGATCGATTTCATTGCCGGCACTTGAAGCATCGATCCAGCAGAGTTGAAGCCTATCCTGGAACGGAAACTGCGAACTTCGCAAGGATTCGAGCATAAGCGAGTTTTCCCTGAGTTTCGCCGGATCAGCAGAAGCTGCCGGAGGATTGTTTATCACTGCCATAATTAGGGTATCTTCAAGAAATCCAGACGGATTATCCGCTAGGGAACGCAAGGTATGGGGAAGGTGTTCGGCCTCGGCACACACGGGGATGACTATGGCGTTCCGGAACTTCCGGAGTGGCGGATTTTCGATCCTGTGTTGCGGTTTGTTTTTTAAAATATATTTTTTAAAATTCATGCTTTTAAAACATAAGTCCGAATGTATTGTTAAAAATCTGTCACGTTTTCATTTGTTTTCAATTAATTTCATCAAACGAGGTAGCTTATGAAGTTCAATATCCTTGATTTCCTCCTGCCAAGAGAAGTAAAATTCTTCAAATACATGAACAGCCAGGCTGAGACTTTCATTGAAAGCTGTGAGGTGTTCAAGAAGATGGTCTCGAACATCGATACGTCCAGTGAAGACGAGAAGAAGAACATGATCTTGAGGATAAACGAACTGGAGCAGAAAGGTGACGACATTGAACATCTGATCATAGACGAGCTCCACAAGACCTTCATCACACCTCTCGACCGCGAAGACATCCATCTGATAGCGATAAACATCGACAAGTCCCTCGACATCCTCAACAGTATCGCCAGAAAATTCGAAATATACGGCATAAAAAAGGTTCCGGTAAATGTCTGCAGGTTTGCAGACGTGATCGTTGAGATCTCGATAGAACTGAGAAATTTATTCACAGCGCTGGAGAAAAAAGAAAACGTAAACGAAATAGTCAGGAAGATGCACGAGCTTGAAAACAAGGCTGACACCCTGTTCTATACCAGCGTAGCCGAACTTTTCAGTAACGGCAAGCACAGTCCGATTGAGATAATCAAGTTCAAGGAGATATTCGAACATCTCGAATCAGTTGTCGACTCTGTTGATTTCATCGGCAAAATAGTCAGGGGAATCGCTGTAAAACAGGGTTGACATTCCTATGGTAACAACATTCACGCTCGTAGTTATTGTCGTGGCCCTTGCCATCGCCTTCGACTTCCTTAACGGATTCCATGACGCCGCAAACGCCATAGCAACAGTAGTTGTCTCAAAGACATTGACACCTTTCCAGGCTGTCCTCCTCGCCGGATGCGCCGATTTTGTCGGTTATTTCGTATTCGGCACAGCGGTCGCCAAAATGGTCGGCAAGGGAGTTGTCAATCCTGACTTCATAACTCTTCATTTACTGCTCGGCGCACTTGTCGGTGCAATTACCTGGAACATCATCACATGGCTGCTTGGGCTCCCCACTTCGAGCAGTCACGCCCTGATCGGGGGACTTGTCGGCAGTGGACTTGTTGCCGTAGGCCCGAAGGTGGTAATATGGGCCGGCGTAATAAAGATATTCTCTTTCATTATAATAGCACCTTTCCTTGGCATGCTCGGAGCCATGGTCTTCACCACCATCATCCTTTGGCTGTTCAGGAAGACAAACCACAAGAAATCAGCGTCCATTTTCAAAAAACTCCAGCTGGTGTCAGCCGCATGCTATGGAATCGGACACGGCACCAACGACTCACAGAAGACTATGGGAATCATCGCACTGGTTCTTTTCGCTGGTGGCATAAACCATGAATTCGTTTTGGACAAATGGGTAATACTGACCTGCTACTCAGCCCTGGCGCTCGGAACGATCTGCGGTGGATGGAGAATCGTAAAGACGATGGGCACGAGCATAACCAAGATTCATGCGACCGAAGGATTCTGCGCTGAGACATCTGCCGCGGTAGTCCTTCTCGGTACACAGCATTTCGGAATTCCGGTAAGCACCACGCATGTCATCGCCGGCTCGATCATGGGCGTCGGCAGCACACAGCGCGCGAACGTGAGATGGATCACGGCCAGGAAGATCATTTGGGCATGGATAATAACAATACCGGCTTCTGCGACTTTCGCGGCCATTGCCTATTTCGTATTCAGCCACATCCTGACATTGAAGTAATAAAAAAAGGAGCGCTGGCGTCCCGCCGGCATTTTCTCACCCAACTTCAATTAGCTTATATTTCCTCGACCCGAGTTTCTTCTTCTCAAGTATGCCAGTGATAAGATATGGATCCTTCCTGTGTATCTTCTCAAAGAGATGTTTACCGGGTAGAAGCTTGCGCCCGACAGGCAGACCCGATTTCAGGAAATCTTCAGTCTTGATCAGATCCAGCGTGGCCTTCTCGATTCCGACGATATCGTCAGATGCAAGTATTCCGACATCCGGAACCAGCGAGGGCGTGCTTAGGCCCCAGCAGTCGCAGAAGATGGTTATGTTCATCAGGACATTTATGTAGAAGATATTCTTTGCTCCCATTTCGTCCACGACCGCCTTTGTAACGAGGGCTAGACCTTCCTGGAAAGGCTCGAAGGTATTGCCTGTGCGCGTGAGCGATTTCACCGGACACGCCATCACGCAGTGCCAGCAGTATGTGCAGTTGTGGTAGAATATCTCGTAGTTGCCTTCCTTCGTGAATTTGTTTGCATGGTTTTTGCATTCCTTTATGCATTTCCCGCAGTGTATGCATTTTGACTTGTCCCAATTGATTCCTCCTTCGAGTCCGTGGATCTTGCGTCTGGTCTCTCCGGGGACGACGCCCATTGCGATATTCTTGCATGCGCCGCCAAACCCGCAGTCGCCGTGCCCCTTGATATGGCTCAGCACAATCATCATATCCGCGTCAAGGACTTCCTTTGAGACCTTCGCCTCGTCAAGCTTTCCGTAGCCGATCTCCAGTGTCCTGAGCGGCGGATGGTCTTTCCTGAAAAGACCGACGATCGGAGCGCCGAGGGATTGCTCAGTATATCCGCGCCATTCGCAGTTGTCCGCGCTCCCGTCGCATATGAAAACCGATTTGGGCTTTCCCTTTTTCATATGTTCGACAAGCTGTCTGATGAAGAACGGATGGATAGTGGTGTATCCTAGGTTTCCGCCGAGATGCATCTTGATGCAGATCTTCTTGTTCTTGAGCTTCTCCGCCGGCAGGGACGTCTTCAACATCCGGTTGAATTTCGCCGGAAGTGTCGCATCAGCCTCAATCCTCTTGAATGCAGTACTTGCAAAATATACGTTTCCCATGGGATGTCTCCTTATATTGTCTTAAATATATTTCATGTATTCCATAGAACAAGCAACCGGCATTGTTATGTCAAGGAATGGCGCCTGCAAACAGTTACTAATAGTCGCGAAATAATCTTGACATTATGCCAATTGAAAATTGGCAGGTAGGGACGGATCTCCGATCCGTCCGCGGCGCTCTCGAAGAGAGCGCCCTACCTTTTCGACAATTCAATTGTGAAACTATTAGTAAGGCTGTCTCTGGAAAATACAAATTCCAGTGTCCGG
>JANYBI010000703.1 GCA_025360875.1 Lentisphaerota bacterium | reverse complement strand
GCTCTCCGTCGGGTATGTTCGACATACTTGTACGGATCAATAATGAGGCCTTCCTCTCCGCCAGGACCAGACTGGCATCGTAGACCTTCTTGGTGAGGGATTCTATTTCCGGATCCTGTACAGCAGCAACCGCTGGCTGGACTCCGTCTTTTTCCAGTTGCTGGGCAGGTTTTCCGGTTTCTTTTTTCGCATTCTTGGCGTCCTCAAGCTTCTTTGCCATCGCCTTGAGCTCCTGCTCCAGATGGAAGGCTTCCAGCTCAAGATCCCTTATCTGGAGGTATTTCCTGTAGGTGTCGTTTGCCAGCATTTCCGTTTCGGAGATGTTCTCGAGCCTGGAATGGCTCTGCCGGAGACGCAGCTTGTACTTTTCCGGAATCTTTCCGAGCTCGGATTCGTTCCAGCAGTCGAAAGGGCGCTGTTCATCAAATCCGAAGTATACGAACAGTTTCTCGTTTTCCGGTACTCCTTCGCAGAAAAGGTTATGGCTGTCCTTGTCGAGACGGTACGAGAGCTTTTTCCCTGCGCCGCTGTATACGGTGATTCCGTTTTTAAGTGAAGACGGGAAAATCATGGCATGGAGGTCGAGCATGAGCACTTTTCCGGGCTTTTCAGGCTTTATCTCCAGCCGGAATTTTGCGGCGTCATCATGCCATTCGGCCATGACGGTACCTGTCAGCAGAAACAACAGGATGGAAAGGATCCTTATCATTTCACCTCCTGCGCATCTGTTTTTTCCGCAGGTTCTGTCTTATCCTGTTCTGCAATGAAAATTTTCATTGCAATGTCGATCTTGAACGGAGGAAGCTCTATCTTGAGTACTCCGTCCATGGCCGTGGCGCTGGTGCTCCAGACGTTTTCACCTGTTATGGTGTCAAGGAAATCGATATTGTATTTGCTTCCGCTCGAAAGCCCCTTTGGAGCGATCATGTGGTTCTTGAGGGATTCGATCGAACTTATGTTGTCGGTATAGTTTTCCATGGGGCTTTTTTTGAATACCCAGGCATAAAATTCATTCCTGTTTCCGGCGGACAGGCATGAGTATGCGCTGTTGACTGCGCCTTCTTTGGATGACACCTGGAGCGTGGAATATGTGAAATTCTTATTTCTCGGATCGATTCCCTTCATGAAAAGTGAAAACCCGCGGAAATGCGGATATTTGTCCTTGTCATGGATGAAGTCATGCCACCAGAGGAACGGAGTCCCGGCCTGTTCACAGAAGAAGGAGGACCAGAGTCCGGCATGCAGATCAGCCTCCAGCCTGTTGAATGTGGTGCCATGCGGATTGCCACCGTATTCGGTGATCAGCAGGGGCTTCTTGAATTCCCTCAGCTTTTCGGTGTGCTTTAGCATATGGTCGACGAACGGCGTATTGTCCCTGTATGCGTCGCCGACGACATAGTCTATCTGTGGAAGATCATAGAATTTCCTGTGGTTGTACGGGTTGTTGTAGTCCCCGCAGGTATGCGTGGTCAGTATGTGCCTGCCATGGTCGAGCTCGATGAAATGGTCCGCGGCCATCTTGTGCCATTCGATGCTCTTGCCGTTGTTATAGACGTCCCCGTGGCCGGTGACAAGATCGATCTCGCTCCAGAACTCAACCCCGAATATGTTGGTGTAGGCACCCCATCTTCCGATTATATAGCGGTTCCTGTTCCTGTAATATCTCTCAGCTTCCTTGTCCGTATAGAAATCCTTTGGCAGCTCAAGCATTGCGCCATCTGCTTCGGCGAACGGGATCTTGATGTTGTACGGGGAATTGTCCCATTCGGGATCGACGCTGCTGGAGAGTTTCCCATGGTTGTCGAGGACGAGATGGACATAAATGCCTTTTGACATGGCGTCGTCAAGCACATGATCGAGCCGCCACGCATTGAAGAGATTGTAGCGTCCCATCCCGTAATAGTCCGTCCTGGAACTTGTCCATTCAAGAGCGAATGACCAGGCCGCCATCCATATCTCGACGGCATTGACACCGTTCTTCGACATCGCTGAAAAATATTCGTCGTAGGCGAAGGTTCCCTTGTCGGGACGGGCCCCCAGCTTGAGCTCTGTCTCGCTCCTGACATCTTTCACGGAATGGATGTTGAAGCCTATCGGATAGAAGAATTCGCCGGTGCTGTTCTCGAAATAGCGCTTGTCGGTCTTGCATACCTGGATGAAGCCCGGATATTCCGAGGCCTCCACCCTGATTTCCATATACGGTGTCTGGACTTCATTGCCCGGGGCCTCCGATGAGTCCTTGACGGCGATACAGAACCTGTATGTGCCTGCATTGGTCGGCGTGAACCGGAACGCCCAGTGGGCTTTGCCTGTCGGCATCCGAGTCTCTCGGTTGAAAAGCAGCTGCCGGACATACGGCTGGGTGAAATAGGCCGGCGTCGGGATCTCCTCGCCTTCGGGAGATATGAACTTGGCATCAACCTTGATCTCCCCGGCATCAAACGGGTTGAAATATTCGCGGGACAGTTCGAAGCTCCCTTCTATCATCCTGTTCACCTGCCCCTTTCCGGGACAGTTCAGGTTTGTCACGCGCAGTTCGGGCGTCTTCCTCTCACCGGTCAGTTCCAGGTTGCGGCAGAAAATCTTGACAGTCCTCTTCTCCTGACCTGAAACCTTGAAACCCATCGTATGCATCATAGCGGCATTCAGGCAGTTCCAAGTGGCGGAATGGCCCTCCGGATTCAGTTCATAGGCTGATGATTCGATATCGACTTCAACTTTCTGCCATGAACCGGGGATGATGCTGAAAGTTTTGCGGCTCTGGAACCATAGGCCGTCCTTGTCCTTTATGAAGATATTGCCGGAAACAGGTTTGCTGTCGGAGGACTCGGCTTTTATTTCCATTGACACCTTGTCCCTGCGGAAATCACGGGCGCGGGGGCGGAATGTCTCCCTCTTGCGTTCAAAATAAACCATTGCCAGGCCCGGCATGCTGAATGATCCGGAAACTGTTCCGTCATCATCAGGCTCAATCT
>JANYBI010000688.1 GCA_025360875.1 Lentisphaerota bacterium | reverse complement strand
CTCGAGATAGCGTTTCGTCATGCCAACGACTTCTGTTGCGATTCTCTTGCCTTCGAGATCCTTTGGCCCTTTTATGGGGGAATCTTCAGGGACTGCAAGAACCCAGCGCAACGGCTTACGTCCGACTTTTCCGTATACGAGTTCCGCGACTTCAACGATGTCGGAGCCGTTTTCGACAATCCAGTCCTTGCCGGTCAATCCGCAGTCGAGAACGCCTTCCTCCACATAGCGGGACATTTCCTGTGCCCTGATCAGCATGCATTCAATTTCAGGATCGTCTATTGAAGGATAGTAGGAGCGGGAGCTTATCTGGACCTTGTATCCGGCTTTCGCAAACATTTCCGCAGTTGTCTCCTCAAGGCTTCCCTTCGGTATCCCAAGCGATAATTTTGACATATGTCTTCTCTCCAAGATGATTGATTGATTTTTCAGGCTTGCATATCCTACTCGGAAAACACGTTTTATCAAGTAAAAAATCCTGCTTCAGGAATTTTTAACTCAGCCTGAGTTTGGAGAGGCAGTTCTTGAAATCGTCCGGGAGCGGAGACTTGATAAATATGCTTTTGCCGTCTTTTGGGTTTTTGAAATCGATTGAATATGAATGGAGCATCTGCCGCGGTATATCGTCTGCGAATTCCGCAACACCGAACCTCATGCCATACTGCCTGTCACCGAGAACCGGATGGTTTATCATGTCAAGGTGCTTTCTTATCTGATGCGTCCTTCCGGTTTCTATGATTGCGGAAACATGTGTCGCCTTCTTGTTCCCGTCGAGTCTCTTGAACCTCGTCAGCGCATGCTCATCGTCAATCCTGAAAGAGATCTGCTGTTCTTCCTTTTCAATGAAGCCGTAGGCTATTGCATGGTATGTCTTCTTGACCGACATCTTCTTGAAGAGTTCGATCATTTCCCTGAAGGAGGTCTGGTTCTTTGCAAGAAGCAGACATCCGCTCGTATCCCGGTCGAGACGGTGCACCGCCTGTATTTCCGGGTTATGCAGCTGTTCCTGCAGGATTGATTCGACGCCACCCTCGTCGTTCGAGAGTATTCCTGCGGGCTTGTCGGCTACGATGAAGTTATCATCCTGGTAAAGTATTTTTATTTTGTCAGTAGACGGTTCGTCCGTTTGGAAGTTCAGGATTTCCACTATGTCGTTTTTCTCCAGGGTATGCCTGGCCATCCAGACGCGTTTGCGGTTTACAAGCACGTTCCTGCTGTCGATTATCTCCTTCGCCTTGCGTCTCGAAAGTTTCAGGTTGAATGACAGGAAGTCAAGCAGGTTCTTGCCGCTGTCTCCGATTCTGATGGTAAATATTTTTTTCATATACGTACAGTAACCTCATTTTCCGCAAATTTAAGTGAGCTCTCTTGACTTTTTTCAGCTTAAATCTTTATTAGGATCTTACGTATATTTAATCAAACGCTCCGTCCGGAGCATCATAAGGATATTGGCAGCATGAAAATTCTTGTCGTAAATGCCGGAAGCTCATCCCTCAAATTTACCATCTACAGCATGAAGAACGAGCAGATGCTCGCTAAAGGACAGATCGAGCGGATAGGCTTGTCCGAGCCCAAGTTCCAGTACAAGCGGAACGACGGTATCGGAGTTGAGATAAAGGCAAATGTGAAAAACCATGTGGACGCCCTCAAGCTGATTTGTGAAAAGCTTGTCGACAAGGAGATAGGGGTTCTCAAAAGCCTGAAGGAGGTCGAGGCGATCGGCCATCGCGTGGTACACGGCGGCGAACAGATCACCAAGCCTGTAATCATTGAGGAACATGTCAAAGGCATAATAAAGGACTGTTTCGCGCTTGCCCCACTTCATAATCCTCCTAACTATTCGGGAATTGAAGCATGCGAGGAGATTTTCCCGGGAATTCCGAATATTGCGGTGTTTGACACCGCATTCCACCAGTCAATGCCTCCTGAATCATACCTCTACGCCATACCATACGAACTCTATACGAAATATGGCATACGCCGCTACGGCTTCCATGGGACTTCCCACAGCTTTGTCGCACGTGCGACCGCCAAATTCCTCGATGTGCCTTTCAACCAGCTCAAGCTCATCACATTCCATCTCGGAAACGGATGCAGCGTCACTGCCATAAACAAAGGCGTGGTCATTGATACTTCCATGGGGATGACTCCTCTGGAAGGGCTCGTGATGGGCACGCGCTGTGGCGACATTGATCCGGCGGTTGTCATAAGACTTATCGAACTTGGGATGTCCACCAAGGACGTCGACCAGATTCTCAACAAGAAGAGCGGTCTCCTGGGAGTCGGCGGAATCAACAGCAGCGACATGCGCGACATCATCAATGCCGCTGAAAACGGCGACCAGCAGGCTCTCCGCGCGCTCAGGATGTTCATCATAAGGGCGGTCAAGTATGCCGGTGCCTACATAGCGCTGCTGGATGGTGCTGATGCAATAGTATTCACAGGCGGAATCGGGGAATACAGCTCCTATGTCAGGAAAAAGATACTGGACAGGATCGACGGCCTCGGATTCGATCTCGATGACGACAGGAACGAGGCATGCAAGGGCATCCCCGGAATAATCACCAAGGACAATAGCAAATGCAAGGCGATTGTGATGCCTACCAATGAGGAACTGATGATAGCGAGGGAAACACTCTCGGTGATGAGCCATGATCCGAACCATGGACATCCTGCCGGCAAGTAAGTAGTCGAATCGGAGAAACGGTGAGTTGTCATTGATGTTCTTTTGGTCATTTATGTCATTTGTAAACTATGAGTTTTCTACAGCAAATAATCGCCCAGGCCCGCAAGACTCCGGACAGGAGAATCGTCTTTCCCGAAGGCAATGACCCCCGTGTCGTCCTTGCCGCTGAAAGAATAGCGGAAGAAAAAATCGCTATTCCAATACTGCTGGGCACCGAACCGGAAATCGACAAAATCAGCGCCACGGATGGTATTGATGACAAGAAATTCCACGCCTTCGACCATCTGAAGTCCGAACTGCTCGACAGATTCGCAGCCGAATTCTGCGAATTTCGCAAACGGAAGAACATGAACCATGAGAAAGCTCTCGACATAGTCAAGAACAGGCTTTTCTTCGGTGCAATGATGGTCAGACATGGCTTTGCTGACGGGATGGTCGCGGGGAGCTTGGCTTCGACCGCGGAGACTTTAAGGGCCGCAATAACTGTCATAGGCCTTAAGGAAGGAGTTAAAACGCTTAGCGGATCATTTTTCATGGATCTCAGGAAGCCGACTGTTTCCGGTGAAAAAGTCCTTCTCTTTGCCGACTGCGGTGTGAATCCTAATCCCGATGCTGAGCAGCTGGTTGAAATAGCGGTTTCCTCGGCTGAGCATTTCCAGTTCATATGCAGGAGAAAGCCGAGAATAGCGTTTCTTTCATTTTCAACACATGGCAGCGCGGGCGACGATTCAATCTCAAAGATCAGGAAAGCTATTCCTTTGACGATTGATAAATTGAAGGCCTCGGGGATTGAAGCGGTAGTGGACGGAGAACTTCAATCTGATTCCGCACTTGTTCCTGAGGTGGCCAGAAGGAAATGCAGGAATGGTGTTATTGAAGGCGATGCGAATGTCCTGATATTCCCCGACCTGAATTCAGGCAACATTTCTTATAAGCTGGTAGAACGTCTTTCAGGCGCATCAGCCTACGGACCGATCCTCCAGGGACTCGCCAAACCCATCAACGACCTCTCACGCGGATGTTCTGTGGATGATATTGTTGGTGTAGCTGCAATTACAGTATGCCAGTGCTGAAGATTTTTTGCCACAGACTTGCACAGACCAATAATGACGACTCATTTTTATAGGACAGTTAAGTTTAAGTATTCACTTTTGCACATGCCATTATATGCGAACTCTCCAGTCCGCTCCTGCTGAAAATCAGTTCAGGGGGGCGTGTGTGTGGTAAATGACCAAGGTTTGTTATCTTTATAAATATTTAGTATTTCCTTCCGCATTTCAATATCTTTATTGGATAGAGATATTGATTCTTCTTGAAATTTGACGGCTTTATTATACTCTCCAACCCTAGCATATGCTGATGCCAACGTAGAAAGAACCACGGATCTAACCTCATCTTCGAGTTTTTTATTAGTAATAATATCTAAGGCAGTTTTTGCCAAGGATACGGCTTTTTCGCCATTAAGATATTTTTGCACTGGGCAGCCAGATAAAATAAATGCATAGTTATTATAAGCATAAAAACTATCTGGATAATATTTAATCATAGTTTCGCAGTCTTCTATTACTTTATCGTATGCATCCAGATTGTAATTTGTGTCTATCCTTGCTTCGTAAACCAATTCCCTGTCCCTGCTTAACATCTTGCTTTTCGAAACTGTCTTTTCATTTTTATTTAAAATATTTATTGCAGAGTTGAAATCTAAAAGAGCCTTTTCATACAATGCTTTTTTTAAAAACAGGATACCTCTATTAAAATAAGGCCCGTAGAAGTTATTTGTAGCTGCGTCTAGATCAATTGCTTTTGAATAATCTTTAAGAGCTTTGTCTGTTTGCCCTGTGTCATCATAACAATATCCACGGTAATAATGAGCAATTTTATTTTCCGGTTCCTTGGATATTAATTTGTCAAAAGATTCAATCGCATTGTCATAATCCCTTTTTTGGAATTGACTAAATCCTTCTTGAAGTAAAGAACTGTTGCAACTAGTAATCAAACATAATTGTAGAAGTATAATTAAGGTCAAATACTTTTTCATTGTCTCTGTTTTTCTGCTAGTTGCTTTAGAAAAGTGATGTCGTCCCCGTCTTTTGCTCTGGCAGTTTTCAATTTTGAATCCAGGAGGTTTTTCGTGGAAATGCATCTTGCAGAAATTCCGGACTCAGTCTTAAAAACCTTAGAGGTTTTTTCGGCTTCATCAAAATCAGGTATTCCTGGCGGGATCAGATGGAATTGAATGACCCCGAACTGTGTCTGATAGGTCTGTACGAAGTTCTGTCCCTTTGGACCAAGAGGTTCAACCGGCATGTCCAGATACAGTTCCAGAATCTTGTTCAAAAGGTCAAGGTTTTTCTGATCTTTCCTTGGGATAAATAAATCCCAGTCCATGGTGAATCTCGGCATTCCGTGGAGCCTAAGAGCCTGTCCGCCGATGACAAGATAACGTATTTGATTATCGTTAAGAAGTCTGATTATTTCTTCCATTTCAGGCCTCCGGCATCAGCTATCCTTAGCAGAAGATCGTCCTTCCACCTGTTGAATTCTTCGTAGCTGCTGAACTTCTTGGATTCTATCTTGAATGGAAAGTCGAACTTAGGCAATGGATGAATCTTCTTCTCCTGCGCCCAGATCTTGAACTTGGCATTGTAGTCATCGGTGTATTTCATGGTTAAAATATACATGGAGAAAGAAGAAGATTCAATGCCAAGGGGATTGCCGGCAAGATGCCAGCGCTCCTAACACACAAGCAAGACCTGTGCTGAGCTTGTCGAAGGATGCCTGTGTTACATTCTTAATCCTGTAAATCCAGCCCTGCCGCGCCATAGTTATAACGTAGGCGGGTTATCCTGTCAGAGCTATTTTTTCTTCTGCGTCTGGCCTTTTTCGATCTTCGCCCAGGAATCTTTCAGAGGCACGATACGGTTGAAGACTGGAGCGCCGGGCTTTGAGTCGATGTCGGCGCAGAAATACCCCTGTCTCTCGAACTGGAACTTCTGACCGGCTACGGATTTCGCAAGTCCGGGCTCGAGCTTGCAGTTTTTCAACACTTCGAGCGAATGAGGATTCAGGAACGAC